>NZ_LUAZ01000057.1:0-22097 GCF_001647255.1 Cellulosimicrobium sp. I38E | reverse complement strand
CGCACCTGCTCGTCCCCGCCCGCCGACGACGCCCGGCCTCGCCCGCCCCCGGCCACGGCGAGGCCGGGCGTCGTCGGCGGGCGGGGACGAGCAGGTGCGCCTCCTCGAGGAGCCGGACGAGCGCGGCCCGGCGACCGGGCGACGGCGTCCCGCTCTCGCCGCCCTCGCCGCGCCGGGCCGACGGCGTGGCGAGCGCGCGCAGCCACTCCTCCTCGAGGGGCTCGAGCCCGGTGAGCCGGACCGACCAGCGTGGGTCGGTGCCCACCTGCATCTCGCCCGGGGCGCGCCGGAGCAGCGGGGCCTCGGGTCGCAGCACGCGTCGTCGCTGCACGTGTCCTCCGCGGGTCGTGGGGGCGGGCGGCGCGGTCGGCCGCCCGCGACGAGCGTGGCACGGCGGCGCCACCCGACCCGAGTTGTCCACAGGCAGACCTCGACGGCAGTTCGCGGGCGGTTCCTTGACCGGGAGCACAGCTCCTCGCGACGTCCGCTCGACCGGGTGACGCGGAAATCCCCACCGCGCGGCGTGGGGCCCTGCCTTTTCGTGGCCAGAACCACTACGGTCTGAGCGTGGTCCGGGAGACGATCGTGGAGGTTCGGCGCAGCCGCCGACGCAAGAGCACGGTGAGCGCCTACCGCGACGGCGAGCGCACCATCGTGGCGATCCCGGCGCGCTTCACCCGCGCCCAGGAGCGCGAGTGGGTCCAGCGCATGCTCGACCGCCTGGCCGACTCCGAGCGGCGGCGACGCCCCTCCGACGACGAGCTCGAGCGTCGCGCCGTCGAGCTGTCCGAGAAGTACCTCGACGGCCGCGCGCACCCGACGAGCGTGCGCTGGTCCGGGAACCAGGACCGGCGGTGGGGGTCGTGCACCCTCATCGACGGGACGATCCGCATCTCGACCCGGGTGCGGGGTATGCCCCCGTGGGTGCTCGACTACGTGCTGCTCCACGAGCTCGCCCACCTGCTCCACGCCGGTCACGGCCCGGGGTTCTGGAAGCTGCTCGAGTCCTACCCGCGGACGGACCGGGCGCGCGGCTTCCTGGAGGGCGTCTCGTTCGCGCGCGACGCGGACCTCGAGCCCGACGGCGACGAGCCCGGCGCCCCCGTGGAGGACGCCGGGCTCGCGGCCGACGCGACGTCGGAAGGTCACTGAGCGGCAGGACGCCCCGGGCTCAGCGCGCGGTGCCGCCCGCGTCCGCCGGTCCGTCGTCGGTCGCGTCGTCCGTCGTCCCGGTCGGAGGCTCCGCGCTGCCCGCGCCCTCGGCGGCGCGGAAGATCTCCTCGAGCGCGCGGTCGACGTCGGCCTCCTCGATGCGGGTCACGGCCCGCCGGCTCTCGTAGCCCGCGGGATCGTCGAGGTCCGTCGCGTCCGGCAGGAGGTCGGGGTGGTCCCAGACGCCGTCGCGCGCGCTCGAGCCGGACTGCGCGGCGATGAGTGCCCACAGCGCCGCCGCGTCGCGCGAGCGACGGGGACGCAGCTCCAGGCCGACCAGGGTGGCGAACGTGTGCTCGGCGGGGCCGCCCGCCGCCCGACGGCGCCGCAGCATCTCGCGCAGCGGGACCGCGTGGGGCAGGTGGGGGAGGGCGGCGGCGGCCGTGACCTCGTCCACCCAGCCCTCGACGAGCGCGAGCGTCGTCTCGAGCCGCAGGAGCGTGGCCTGCTGCTCGGGGGTGTTCTGGAGCCCGAAGACGCCGCCGGACAGGGCGCGCTGGAGGGCGTCCGTGTCGGTGAGGTCGACGTCGGAGAGCTGCGACTCGAGCGCCGACAGGTCGATGGTGATGCCGCGCGCGTACGCGTCGACGAGGCCGCGCAGGTGGCCGCGCAGCCACGCCACGTGCGTGAAGAGGCGCGCGTGGGCCGCCTCGCGGAGCGCGAGGAACAGGCGCACCTCGTCGGCGGGCGCGTCCAGACCCTCGGCGAACGCCTCGACGTTCGTGGGCAGGAGGACGGTCCCGGGCTGCTCGAGCAGGGGCAGCCCGACGTCGGTGGCCCCGAAGACCTCGCGGGACAGGGTCCCTGCGGCCTGTCCGACCTGCATGCCGAAGACGGCCGAGCCGAGGCGCTGCATGAGCGCCGCGGGGTCGCCCGGCAGCCCGAGCGCGCCCGCGGGGAGCCCGGGCACCTGGCCCGGGAGCGTGAAACCGACCCCGGGCAGCGCCGACGGGTCGTCGCCGAGGCCCTCCGGGAGCTGGTCCCGCAGGACCGTCGCGAGCGCGTCGGCGACGGACGCCGCGACGGGCGCGACGAGCTCGTTCCACGCGGGGAGCGTGTGCTCGACCCACTCGGACCGGCTCCAGGCCTGGGCGCGCCCGCCCGAGGGCGGGAGGTCGGTGACGGCGTCGAGCCACAGCTCGGCGACGGACAGCGCCTCGGTCACCGCCCGCTGCTGCGCCGCCGTGACGGAGGGGTCGCCCTCGGCGACGGCGACCTGGCGCGCGACGTCGTGCGAGACGTCCGTGTTCACGGGTCCGTCGCTCGGCGTCGACAGCAGCCGCTGGACCTGCGCGAGGACGTGCTGGAAGAGCTGGGGGTCCGCCGCGCCCCCGGCGGCGAGCGCCTGGGGGTCGAGACCGCGGGCACGGAGCTCGCGCAGCGCCTCGTCCGCGTCGGGTCCGAGCATCGAGCGGAGGAGCTCCTCGAACCGCGGGTCGAAGGGCGTGTCGTCGTCCGGTCCGGGCGTGCGGTCGGGGGGAAGGCTGCTCATGGCGACTCCTCACGGTAGCGTCGGTGATCACCGTAACCACGATCGACCGCCGAGAACGGGGGCTGGGCCATGTCCGAGGGCCGGGTTCGCTCACGGCGCAGCGACGCGGTCCCCGCCGGGGGACAGCCCCCGGGCGAGCCGGGGGAGGACCCTGTGGTCCGGCCCGTCACGCCTCCGCGCGACCCCGTCGTGGTCGTCGGGGTCGGTCAGGTCGCGGACGCGGTCCGCCGGGGGCTGGGCGCCGCCGACGCGTCGCCCGTGGACGCGGACGGGTGGCCCGACGGCGCGCGCCGGCTCGTCGTGGTCGCTCCGGCGGGGGAGTTCGGGGCGCCGCGAGCGAAGACCGACGCCGAGCAGCGCGCCCGGCTCGCGCTCCTCGGCCGGCGCGCGGGCGAGGCCGCGGTCGCCGCGGGGATCGAGCACGTCGTCGCGGTGACCACTGCCGCCGTGCACGGCGCGACGCCGGGCCGCGCGGTGATCGAGGACGACGACCCGGTCGCCGTCGACGACGGACCCGGGTTCGCGGGCGACGTGGCCGCGTTCGAGGACGCGCTGCGCGAGGCGCTCCACGGGGTGCCGCTCGGGCTCGTGCGGCCGGCGGTCGTCGTCGGGCCCGGGATCGACACGCTCCTCACGCGGCACTTCGAGGCCCCGCGCCTGCTCACGGTCCGCGGCGGGGAGCGGACGTGGCACCTCGTGCACGTCGAGGACGTCGTCGCGGCGGTCCGCGTCGCGCTCGACGGCGGCCTCGTCGGTGGGCTCACGGCCGGTCCGCTGCGCGACGGGCTCCCGGACGCGCTCGACTCCGAGACGGTGGCCGCGGCGGCGGGCCTGCGCACGGTCCAGCTCCCGTCGGCGACCGCGTTCGGCGCGGCCGAGCGGCTGCACCGGGTCGGGGTGCTGCCGTCCCCGGCGAGCGACCTGGCGTTCGTCGTGCACCCGTGGTCGGTCTCCGCCGAGCGCCTGCACGACGCCGGGTGGTCGCCGACGTGGTCGTGCGCCGCGGCGCTGGAGGTGCTGCTCGCGGAGGTCCGCGGCCGGGTGGGCGTCGCGGGGCTGCGGTTCGGCGGTCGTGACGCCGCGGCGCTCGGTGCCGCGGGAGCGGCCGTGGCGGTGCTCGGGACCGCGGCCGTGTGGCGGCAGGCGCGGTCGCGACGCCCCTGACCTCCGGCAGGTCCGGGGACCGCGGGCGCGGTCGGCAGGGAGATCCCAGCATCCTCGGGGATGATGTCCCGGTGAGCGACGCCCCCTCCTTCGACGCCCTCCTCGCCGAGGACGAGCACGACCCGCCGCCCGTGACCCGCCGGTCCCTGACCTTCGGCATCTCCCTGCTCGTGACGACGCTGCTCGTCGCGGGCCTCGCGATCCTGCCCGCGCCCTACGCGGTGCGGTCGCCGGGGCCGACGGAGGACACGCTCGGCGAGCAGGGCGGCACGCCGCTGATCTCCATCACGGGGGCCGAGACCTTCGACTCGACGGGCGAGCTGCGCCTGACCACCGTCTCCGTCGCCGGAGGGCCGGGCTACCCCGTCAACCTCGCCCAGGTCGTGCAGGGCTGGTTCGACCGCTCGCGCAGCGTGCGCCCCGTCGAGGAGGTGTTCCCGACCGGCCGCACCAAGGAGGAGACGGAGCAGCAGGGCCAGGCCGAGATGATCTCCTCGCAGGAGAACGCCACGGTCGCGGCGCTCACCGAGCTCGGGTACGAGGTGCCGGCCACGCTCACGGTCGAGGCCGCGGTCCCGGACAGCGGGTCGGACGGTGTCGTCGAGCCGGGGGACGTCATCGTCGCGCTCGACGGCGCACCGGTCCCGACGTACCAGGACCTCATCGACGGCCTCGAGGCGGTCGACCCGGGCGCCGACGTGACGCTCGGCGTCCTGCGCGACGGCGCGGAGACCGACCTCACGGTGACGACGACGGACGGCGGCGACACCGCGCTGCTCGGCGTGTTCATCGACCCGACGTTCGACTTCCCGGTCGACGTGTCGATCCAGATCGAGGACATCGGCGGCCCGAGCGCGGGGACGATGTTCGCGCTCGGCATCGTCGACCAGCTCACGCCCGAGGACGAGGCGAACGGCGTCGTCATCGCGGGGACGGGCACCATGAGCGTCGAGGGCGACGTCGGGCCGATCGGCGGCATCCAGCAGAAGCTGTACGGCGCCCTGCGCGACGGCGCGACGTGGTTCCTCGCGCCGCAGGCCAACTGCCCGGAGGTCGTGGGCAACGTGCCCGACGGCCTGCACGTCGCCGCGGTCTCGACGCTGGCCGACGCCCGCGCCGCCATGGAGGCGATCGGCGCGGGCGAGGGCGACTCGCTCGCGACGTGCGAGGCGCGCTGACGACGGCCGCTCGCGTCAGTCCTCGAGCGTCGCGCGCAGCGCGGTGACGAGGCCGGGGACGAGGTCGGGGCCGCCCGCGACGTCGGCGGCCGCGTCGTGCGCGCGCGACCGGACGGCGCACCAGGTGGGACCGTCGCGCAGCACGCCGACGGCGAGGCGCACGTCCTGCCGGTCGGGGTGCGACGTGAGGTAGTCGAGCGCCGCGTCGGGGTCGTCCGGGACGCCCTCCTCGGCGGCCGGGGGCAGGACGATCCGCTCGACGACGAGCGCGGCGCCGTCGACCGTCGCGGGCCACGCGACGCGTGCGAGCCCGTCCTCGAGGTCGCCGTCCACGGCAAAGCCCTCCTGCTCGATCGAGAGCAGGTGGTGCGGGTCCGCCGTGGCCGCCGCGACGACGTCGGGCGGCAGTCGGTCCGCGAGCGTCGGGTCGGCGGCGAGCGCCCCGGCCGTCGCGACGAGCGCGAAGAGCCGCGGCGGCGCGTCCCAGCCGGCGTCCGCCGCGTGCGCCTCGATCTCGTGGACGGCGAGCGCGAGCGCGTGCTGCGGCGTCGGGCCGCCGGGCGCGACGGGCCCGGGGCCGGGCGCGGGGGTGGAGGGGGAGGCGTCGTCAGGCTGGGGCATGCCCCCATGGTCCCCCATCGCGCGCCGACCGGCGGCGGACGGGCGATGACCTGGTCGTGACGTCCCCCACGAGGCCGCGGGCCGTGGGAACCTTGGGGGAGGACCGGGCGTTGACCCCGGTGCACGCCCGAGCCACGACCGAAGAGGTATACCCACCGTGTCATTCGCCGCAGCGCCCCGCCGGCCGTCCTCCGGGGGGCGGCCCGCCCGGCGCCGGAGCCCGATCGGGATCGCGATCGCCGTCGTCGGCGCCCTCGTGGTCCTCCTGCTCCTGCTCGCCCAGTTCTGGACCGAGGTGCTGTGGTTCCGGCAGCTCGACTTCGCGAACGTCCTGTGGACGCAGTGGGGCGCGCGCATCGCCCTGTTCGTCGGCGGGTTCCTCGTGATGGGCGGGCTCGTCTTCCTGTCGTTCTCGATCGCGTACCGTTCCCGGCCGATCTACGCGCCGTCGACGCCCGAGCAGGCGACGCTCGACCAGTACCGCGAGGCGATCGAGCCGCTGCGCAAGGTCGTCATGATCGTCGCGCCCGCGCTCGTCGGCTTCTTCGCCGGCGCCGCCGCGGCGTCGCAGTGGCAGACCGTCCTGCTGGCGCTGAACTCGGTGCCGTTCGGCACGACGGACCCGCAGTGGGGCATCGACCTGTCGTTCTACGTCTTCACGCTGCCCGCGCTGCGGTTCGTCGTGAGCTTCCTCATGGCGGTCGTCATCATCGCCGGCATCGCCGCGGTCGCGACGCACTACCTGTACGGCGGGCTGCGCATCGGTGGCGGCTCCGACGCGGGCCCGCGCACGACGACGGCCGCGCGCGTCCAGCTCTCGGTGACCGCCGCGCTCCTCCTGGTCCTCATCGGGGCCAACTACTGGCTCGACCGCTACTCGATCCTCACCTCGGGCGGCGCCAAGTTCGACGGCGCGTCCTACGCGGACGTGCACGCGGTCATCCCCTCCAAGGCGATCCTCACGGTCGTCGCCCTCTTCGTCGCGGCGCTGTTCGTCGTGACCGCGGTGCGCGGCAACTGGCGCCTCCCGGCGATCGGCGTCGGCCTCATGGTCGTGTCGGCCATCGCCATCGGCGGCATCTACCCGAGCGTCGTCCAGCGCTTCCAGGTCACGCCGAACGCGCAGGAGTTCGAGGAGGAGTACATCCAGCGCAACATCGACGCGACGAAGTCGGCGTACGGGATCGACGACGTCCAGACCGAGTCCTACAACGCCAAGACGGAGGCGGAGGCGGGCGCGCTGCGCGAGGACGCCGACACGACGGCGTCCATCCGCCTGCTCGACCCGGAGATCGTCAGCCCGTCGTTCAGCCAGCTCCAGCAGAACAAGCAGTACTACCAGTTCTCGCCGTCGCTGTCGGTCGACCGGTACACGATCGACGACGAGAGCCGCGACACCGTCATCGCGGTGCGCGAGCTCAACCAGGAGGGTCTGGGGGCGGACGCCCGCAACTGGGTCAACGACCACACGGTCTACACGCACGGCTTCGGCGTCGTCGCCGCGTACGGCAACCAGATCGGTCCGGACGGTCGGCCGGCGTTCTACGAGGGCTCGATCCCGTCCACCGGCGCGTTCACCGACGCCGGCGGCTACGAGCCGCGCATCTACTTCTCGCCCGAGGCGCCGCAGTACTCGATCGTCGGCGCGCCCGAGGGCACCGACCCGTGGGAGCTCGACTACCCGGTCGACGACGACGCCGGTCAGGTCAGCAACACCTTCCCGACGCAGGACGTCGCGGCGGGCCCGAGCGTCGGGTCGTTCATGAACAAGGTGCTCTACGCGCTGAAGTTCGGGTCCGAGCAGATCCTCTTCTCCGACCGCGTCACCGAGGAGTCGCAGATCCTCTACGACCGCAGCCCGCGCGACCGCGTCGCGAAGGTCGCGCCGTACCTCACGCTCGACGGGCGGGTGTACCCGGCGGTCGTGGACGGCCGCGTCAAGTGGATCGTGGACGGCTACACGACGTCGAACGCCTACCCGTACTCGACGTCCGAGTCGCTCGAGGACTCGACGCGCGACTCGCTCGTCGCGGCGAACTCCGTCGAGGCGCTCGCGCCGCAGCAGGTGAACTACATCCGCAACTCGGTCAAGGCGACCGTCGACGCGTACGACGGCTCGGTCGACCTGTACGCGTGGGACGCCGAGGACCCGGTCCTCCAGGCGTGGAGCCAGGTCTTCCCGAGCACCGTCCAGCCGCTCTCGGACATCTCGGGCGACCTCATGAGCCACCTGCGCTACCCCGAGGACCTGTTCAAGGTGCAGCGCACGCTGCTCGCGAGCTACCACGTGGACGACGCGAACGAGTTCTACACGCAGCAGGACTTCTGGCGCATCCCGGAGGACCCGACGGTCGGCGGGACGGTCAAGCCCGCCCAGCCGCCGTACTACCTCACGCTCCAGATGCCGAGCCAGGAGGCGCCGACGTTCTCGCTCATGTCGACGTACATCCCGGGCGGCGGCTCCGACCGCAACATCCTCACCGGGTTCCTCGCGGTCGACGCGGAGCCGGGCAACGAGGCGGGCGTGCGGTCCGAGGACTACGGCACGCTGCGGCTCCTCGAGCTGCCGCGCAACGCGACGGTCCCCGGACCGGGTCAGGTGCAGAACAACTTCAACACCGACCCGACCGCCGCGGACGGCCTCCTGGCGCTGCGGCGCGGTGACTCGACCGTCATCAACGGCAACCTCCTCACGCTCCCCGTGGGCGGCGGCCTGCTGTACGTCCAGCCGGTCTACGTGCAGTCCACGGAGGGCACGCGGTTCCCGCTGCTGCGCAAGGTGCTCGTGTCCTTCGGCGACGAGATCGGCTTCGCCGACACGCTCGACGAGGCGCTGGACCAGGTGTTCGGCGGCGACTCGGGCGCGAACGCGGGCGACGCCGACGGCGGGGTCGAGACCGAGGTCCCGGACCAGCCCGCCGACGGCGAGACCGCCGACCCCGGGACGACGGACCCCGGCACCGAGCCGCCGGCCACCGAGGAGCCGGCGCCGCCGGCCGACGGCGGCACGGTCGACGGCGGCGCCCGCGCCGAGCTCGACCAGGCGCTGCGCCAGGCGCAGCAGGCCATCGAGGACGGCCAGGCCGCGCTCGCCGAGGGCGACTTTGCCGCCTACGGCGAGGCGCAGGATCGGCTCCAGCAGGCGCTCGAGGCGGCGCTGGCCGCCGAGCAGTCGCTCGACACGGAGTCCTCGGCCGGCTGACGGCCGCGGCAGGACGAACGCACGCCACGGACGGGCGGGGACACCAAGGGGTGTCCCCGCCCGTCGGGCGTCGTGCCGGAGTTGTCTTTTCGTCCGCCGGGCGGGAGGATCGCTCCTCGTGACTTCTGCAACGGTTTGCAGCAACGCTTTCAGCGCGGCGAGCGACACGACCCCGGCCGTCCCCGCGGCGCGCCTGCACCACCCGTCCGGGGCCGAGCTCGTCGTGGCGCTGCGCGGTGCGGCCGTGCTCGCCTGGCGTGCGCCGTGGCGCGGGGCGGACGGGACCTCCCGCGTCGAGGATCTCGTCGACGGGTACGCCGACGAGACGGAGGTCGCCGCGCACGACGCCGCGCGGTCGGCGCTCATGGCGCCGTTCGTCAACCGTCTCGCGGGCGGGCAGTACGTGTTCGACGGCGTCCGGCACCAGGTGCCGCCCGTCCTGCCGTGGGAGCCCCTCACCATGCACGGGTTCGCCCGCACGCTCGACTGGACGGTCGTCGACCGGGACGACGACCCCGGGCGCCCGGTGCACGAGGACCCGGCGCGACCGGTGTCGGTCACGCTCCGCGCGTCCGTCGCCCCCGACTCGCACGCGGGCTACCCCTTCGCGCTCGCCCTCGAGGTCGAGTACGTGCTCGACGCGGGCTCGCTGGGCGTCACGCTGCGGGCCCGCAACGTCGGCGCGACCGCCGCGCCCGTCGCCCTGGGATGGCACCCGTACCTGCGCGTGCCGGGGCACGCCACGATCGACCGGCTCGAGCTGACCGTCCCGGCGCGGCGCGCCGTCGTGACCGACGCCGGGCTGCTCCCGCTCATGGGGGCGGACGCGTTCGGCGCGATCGACGGCGTCGGGCCGCTGCCGCTCGTCGGCGTGCGGCTCGACCACGCGTTCGGCGACCTGCGCACCGACGCCGACGGCCGCGCCCGGACCCTCGTGCGCGACCCCGCGACGGGGCAGGGGCTCGCCGTGTGGCAGGACCGCGGGCTCGTCCACGTCTACACGGGCGACGGCCTGGCGCGGCGCGAGCGGGCCGCCGTCGCGATCGAGCCCGTGGAGACGCTGACCGACGCGTTCAACCGCGCCGACTGCGCCGCGGACGTGCGGCTCGAGCCCGGGGCCGTGCGCGAGTTCGCGTTCGGGGTCGAGGTCCTGGCGTGACCCACGTCTCGTCCACCCGATTTGGCCTGGTCCGGAACCTCACGTAGAGTAGTTATCACCGACGCGGGGTGGAGCAGCTCGGTAGCTCGCTGGGCTCATAACCCAGAGGTCGCAGGTTCAAATCCTGCCCCCGCTACTCAGAAGGCGAAGGCCCTCGATCTGATGATCGAGGGCCTTTGTCGTGTTCGGGGCCGCCCGCCGGGGGCGCGTCGCCCCGTACCACCGGGGCTCCGCGCTGTGACGCGCCCCACCCGGCCGAGATGCGGCCGGGGGAAGCCACGGCCCACGGCCCGGCGTTATCGTCAGTGGCCGGCGCCCACCACTCCCGCGGGCGCCCGACACCCGGAAGGTCACCATGCGCCGTCTGCGTCCCCGTCCCGCCCTCCTCACCGCCGTCACGGCGGTCGCCGCGCTCACGCTGACGGCCTGCTCGTCGGGAGGCGACGGCGACGACACCGCGAGCCCGAGCGGCAGCGCCTCGGGTGACGCCGCGCAGTGCGAGCCCGGCGCGCTCCCGACGCTCACCGACGGCGTGCTGACCGTCGGCGCGGGCGAGGCGTACGCGCCGTGGTACATCGGCGAGCACGACTCGGGCGAGGGCTTCGAGTCGGCGCTGATCTACGCGGTGGCGGACCGCCTCGGCTACGCGGCCGACGACGTCGCCTGGGAGACCGTGACGTTCGAGCAGATCATCAGCCCGGCCGTGAAGCCGTTCGACGTCGCCGCCTACCAGACGTCGATCACCGACGAGCGCAAGCAGGCCGTCGACTTCTCCAGCCCGTACCTGACGACGCGCCAGGGCGTCATCGTCATGGAGGACGGCCCGTACGCGGGCGCGACGACGCTCGCCGAGCTCGACGGAGCGCGCATCGGCGTGACGGCCGCGCAGACGAGCCTCACGCTCGCCGAGGCCGCGTGGGGCGAGGACGCGGACATCTCGCCGTACAACGCGGCCGGCGACGGCATGCAGGCGCTGCAGTCCGGGACGATCGACGCGATGGTCATGGACGTGGACCAGGGCGTCGCCGCGTCGACCGAGTACTTCCCCGACTCCGTCGTCATCGGGACGCTGCCCGACCAGGGCGTCGTCGAGCAGTACGGGCTCGTGCTCGACCTGGACTCCGCGCTGACCGACTGCGTGACCCAGGCCGTGGACGAGCTCGAGGCCGACGGCACGCTCGCCGAGCTCCGCACGACGTGGCTCAAGTCGGACGACATCCCCGTCCTCGAGTGACCCGGCCGTGACCGTGCCCGACGACGCGCGCCCGCCCGGGCGCAGCGACGAGCCCGACGGAGCCCCGACCCTCGCGTGGTCGCCGTCGCCGCTCGCGCTCGACCGCGCGGCGTTCCGGCGCGCGCAGCGTCGCCGCTCGCTCCTGGTCGCGCTCGTGAGCACGGTCCTCGTCGTGGCGGCGGTCGTGCTCGTCGTCGTCAACGCACCCGGGTGGGAGCGTGCGCGGACCGCGTTCTTCGACCCCGCGATGGCGTGGGAGTCGCTGCCCGCGATCCTCGAGGGGCTGTGGCTCAACCTGCGCGTGTGGGTCGTCGCGGGAATCGTCGGGACGCTGCTCGGTCTCGGGCTGGCGATCGCGCGCACGAGCCGCATCCCGGCGCTCTTCCCGCTGCGTGCGTTCGCGACCGCGTACGTCGACCTGTTCCGCGGGGTGCCGCTCCTGCTCGTCCTGCTGCTCGTCGGCTTCGGGCTGCCCGCGCTGCGCCTGGAGTGGCTGCCGACGTCGGGCGCCTTCCTCGGGGCGCTCGCGATCGTCCTCACGTACACCGCCTACCTGGCCGAGGTGTTCCGCGCCGGCATCGAGTCGGTGCACCCGTCGCAGGTCGCGGCGGCGCGCTCGCTCGGGCTCACGCGCGCCCAGACGACCCGCCGCGTCGTGCTGCCGCAGGCTGTACGGAACGTCACGGCCCCGCTCGCGAACAACCTCGTCTCGCTCCAGAAGGACTCCGGGCTCATCTCGGTGCTCGGCGCCGTCGACGCCATCCGCGCCGCGCAGATCGCGACCACGGGGAGCTACAACTTCACGCCGTACGTCGTCGCGGGGATCCTGTTCTTCCTCGTGTCGTTCCCGCTGACGCGCGCGGTCGACGCGTACCAGGCGCGCCGTGGCTGGGGCCGGTCGCTCGCGACCGTGAGCGGCGCGGGGGACATCCGATGAGCGGGGTCGTCCTGCCCTCCGACGCCACCCCGCAGGACGCGGGCGCGGACCACCTGCTCTCGCTGCGCGGCGTCCGCAAGACCTTCCCCGCACCCGGCGTCCCGGGCGGGCGGCGGGTCGTGCTCGACGGCATCGACCTCGACGTCGACGCGCACCGGTGCGTCGTGCTCGTCGGGTCGTCCGGCTCGGGCAAGTCCACGCTCCTGCGCGTCGTCAACCTCCTCGACGAGGTCGACGACGGGCAGATCCTGCTCGACGGCGAGGACGTCGCCGACCCGCGCCTCGACGCGAACCGCGTGCGGGCGCGCATGGGCATGGTCTTCCAGGCGTACAACCTCTTCCCGCACCTCACCGTGCTCGACAACGTCACGCTCGCGCCGCGCCTCGTGCACCGGCGGGCGCGCGCGGAGGCGGAGGCGGCGGCCGTCGAGATGCTGGGCCGGGTCGGCCTGGGCCACAAGGTGACCGCGTACCCCGACCAGCTCTCGGGCGGCGAGCAGCAGCGCGCCGCGATCGCGCGCGCCCTCGTCAACGGGCCCGAGCTGCTCCTGCTCGACGAGGTGACGTCCGCGCTCGACCCCGAGCTCGTCGGCGAGGTGCTCGACCTGCTCGCCGAGCTGCGTGCCGAGGGCCGCACCATGCTCGTCGCGACGCACGAGATGGGCTTCGCGCGACGCGTCGCCGACGAGGTCTGCTTCCTCCACGAGGGCCGCGTCCACGAGCGAGGCACCCCCGAACAGGTTCTCGGCGACCCGCAGCAAGAGCGCACCCGCGCGTTCCTCCGCCGCCTCCACGCCTGACCCTCGTCCCCGGGACTGCGCCGAACACGACCTGAGGGTCGTTCTGAGCCTCTTCGCGGCCCTCAGGTCGTGCTCGACGGCGCGTGGTGTCGTTCTCGTCGGCGGCGCACGCGACGCCGCGCGACCCCCGCGGAGCGGGCTGGTAGGGTCGCGCCCAGCGTCGCGTGCCGGTGGCGGACCACGTCAGGCATGGAGGCGCCGAACCCGGAAGGGGGAGCCGTGACGGCACGGACCCTTTCCTCGTTCCTCACCGGTGAGTGAGGGCGAGAAGGCCAGGCTCGTGGCCTGGTACGACGAGATGCAGGCGGTGCACGGCCGGCTGCGCCGCGCGCTGGAGCTGGTGCGGGACACGGCGCACGACGGCGATCCGAACCCCAGCGATCCGGTCACCGACCTGCTGGTGTACTGCCGGGGCTTCTGCACCGCCCTGACCCGGCACCACACCGCGGAGGACGCGGTGCTCTTCCCCGAGCTCGAGCGGCGTCACCCGAACCTCGCCGACGTCCTGCGGCGTCTGCGCCAGGACCACGGGATGATCGCGTACCTCGTCGCCGACCTCGAGCACGCGCTCGACCGGGCGACGGACCCCGCCGCGTCGCGGGACGCCGTCGTGCGTCACCTCGACGGGGTGGGCGCAATCATGGAGTCGCACTTCCGGTACGAGGAGCGCGCGCTCGGGGGCGTCCTCGCGGCGCTCGACCTCAGGGCGCCGCGCCGGGACGTGCTCGGCCCGCTCTGAGCCCACGGCCGTGGCGGCACCCCGCGGTGCCGCCACGACCGCCCTCGACCCACCCCGACAGCCGGTCAGCCGCGCAGGACGAGCACCACCGTGGTCGCGACCGACGCGGAGGCGAGGAGCGCGTACAGCCATGTCCACGTGCGCTGCCCGGCGACGCGCAGCGCCACGGCCACCGCGAGCGCGGCCAGGGCGAGCACCGGACCGTCGACGAGCGGGGCCATGTCGACCGAGACGCGCAGGGTCTCCAGGAGCTGCGACGGCAGGGGGACGAACGGCTCGCTCTGCCGGGCCGCGCCGTCGGGCACGAGCCACAGCGTGCGCAGCACCGCGAGGACCGCGAGCAGGCGCGGCAGCATGCGCAGGAGCGTGCCTGCGACCCGGGACCGGCTCCCGGACGACGACGCGGCGGGGCGGGGGCGCGCGGCGACCGCGGGGGCTGCTGCGCGTCCCGGGGCCGAGGGCGCCGCGGGGCTGCTCTGCGAGGTGTCCGCAGGCCGGGGGGCGGGGGTGCTCGTGACGGCCGCGCCGGTGACGCGTTGCCGGGCCGTGCGCGGCGTGGGCCCGAGGTGCTGGACGGGGCTCCGGCGCGGCGGGACCGACGGCGGGACCGGTCGCCCGACCTGGGTGGCGACGAGGTCGGGAGAGTCCAGCACCCGGGTCCGCACGACGGCGGCGGCCACCGGTTCCGCCGCGGACGAGGTCGCCGCCGGTCGGCCCAGCGAGGAGACCCGCCGCACGGGCACCGGCCAGGAACGCCCGCGGGTGGCGCCGTGCACCGGGGCGGCAGCGGGCTCGTCCGCGCGCGGCGGGGCGAGGCGGACCACGGGCTCGCCCGGTGCCACGTGCGGCGGGCGACGGTACGCCCGCCACCCGCGCAGGGTGTCGGCGTGCCCGGCCGGCGGCGTGGCGGCCTGCCACTGCATCGCCTGCCAGAGCCAGTCCTTGAGCTCGGCGGGTGTGCGGCCGTCGGCGACGTGCGCGCCGATGCTCGCCACGTGGTCGGCGATGACCTCCGAGGCCGCGCCGTCGAACCCGTCGCCGTGCACCTCGGAGAGCACGCTCATGAGCGTGGCGTCGTACACGAGGGCGTGCCACGGCTCCCGGGCGCGGGCGGTGTCCCGCCCGGCGACCATGACGGGGTCCGCCCCGAGGTCCGTCTCGACCGCGACGGCGTCGGCCGACCGCGCGCGCCGGACGGGTGCGCCGGTCGCGGCACCCAGGCCGGCGACGGGCCCGAGAGCCCGCTCGGCCGCCGTGGCGCCGTCGGCCACGATCCGTCGCGTGAGGAGCAGGGTCTCGTCGGCGGCCTCCCCGGCGAGCCGCGCGCGCAGCACGGCGACGACGCTCTCGAGCGCGGGGCGGTGGTTCGGCTGGTAGCGCGTCATCGACAGGATCAGGTCCTGCAGGTGAGGGTCGATCTCGGGCAGCTCGGCGGGGGACGGGGCCAGCTCCATCCCGGCCGGCACCCCGACCAGGTCGTCCGGCACCTCCCGCACGAGGTCCTCGGCCTCGAGGTCGCGACCGAGGAAGTTGAGGTCCGCCGGCACGACTCCCGTGGTGGCGAAGATCAGGAGCAGGCCGAGGGCGTACACGTCCGAACGGGGGTGCACGCGGCGGGCGAACAGCTCCGGCGCCATGTACGCGAGCGTCCCGACCGGCTGCGTGGACGTCGCGGTGTCGAACAGCTTCGCGATGCCGAGGTCGATGAGGACCGCGCGGTCGCCGTCGACCATGATGTTGGCGGGCTTCAGGTCGCGGTGCACGCAGTGCTGCTCCTGGAGCACGAGCAGCGCCTCGGCGACCTGCGCGGCCAGGCGGAGCGCCTGCCGCCCGTCCAGCGGTCCCGACGTGCGGACCTGGTCGCGCAGCGTCGTGCCCGGCACGAGCCCCATCGCGAACCACGGCTGGTCGTCGTCGAGGCCCGAGCGCACGAACGCGGGGAAGCCGCGGCCGCCCACGGCCTCCAGCAGCCTCGCCTCCTGCGTGAAGCGCTCGCGGGAGCCCTCCTGGAGGCCGGTCAGCACCTTCACCGCGACCTCTCCGCCGTCCGCGTCCGTCGCGCGGTAGACGTGCGCGAACCCGCCGTGCCCGAGCACCTCGCCGAGGGTGAACGGGCCCCGGCGGTCGCCGCTCGCCGGCACCTGGCGGACGGGTCGCCGGGGGAGCGGCGCGGGGCCGGGCTCGGCGTCGGGGGCGGCGGCAGGTCGGACGGAGACGTCGGGCGCGGCGGGCATCGGCCCGGCGGGGTCGGCGGGGGCCTGGGTGGTCAGGCGGGTGTCGTCGTCGGTCGCCACCGCGAGGGCGGACTGCTCGGGGCCGGGCATGGGCGCAACGTTACAAGCGCGCCGGTCCTGGACGTAGCAGACAACTCCGACGTCCCGCCCCGCGAGCGCCGCGCGGACCTGGCAGGCTGGACGGCATGGTCAACCGCCTCGCCGACGCCGTGAGCCCGTACCTGCGGCAGCACGCCGACAACCCCGTCGACTGGCACCCGTGGGGCGCCGCGGCGTTCGCGGAGGCGCGGCGCCGGGACGTGCCGGTCATGGTGTCGGTCGGGTACGCGACGTGCCACTGGTGCCACGTCATGGCGCGCGAGAGCTTCTCCGACCCCGAGATTGGCGCGCAGCTCGCGCGCGGCTTCGTGGCGGTCACGGTCGACCGCGAGGAGCACCCCGACGTCGACGCGAGCCTGCTCGCCGCGGCGAGCGCCTTCACGCCCGACCTCGGCTGGCCGCTCACGGTGTTCACGACGGCGGACGGCGCCCCGTTCTACGCGGGCACCTACTGGCCGCCGGTCCCCGTGGCGGGCCGGCCCGCGTTCCGGGACGTGCTCGACGCCGTCGCGCAGGCCTGGGAGCAGCGGCGCGACCAGGTGGTCGACACCGGGGAGGCGATCCGCGCGGCGCTGCGGGACGCGGCGGCGGGGCGGCGGACGGGGGTCCCGCGCGCCGCGGCGACGACGGTCGTCACCCCCGGGGAGCCGGGCGCTCCCGACGCGACCGACGACGGGCCGGTCGGCCGGCTCGCCGACCACGCGCGGACCGTCGTCGACCGGCTGGAAGCGGCGGAGGACCGCGTGCACGGCGGGTTCGGCGGCGCGCCCAAGTTCCCCGTCGCGCCGACCCTCGAGCTCCTGCTCGACCTGGCCGCGTCGTCGGTCGTGGACCCCGAGGTCGCGCGGCGCGCGCTCGTCCTGGCCGGACGCACGGTCGACGCCATGGCGGCGAGCCCGCTGCGCGACGTCGACGGCGGGTTCTTCCGCTACGCGACCCGGCCCGACTGGTCGGAGCCGCACTACGAGCGGATGCTCTACGACAACGCCCAGCTCCTCTCCGCCGCGACGACCCTCGCCGTCCTGCGGCGCACCGGCCCGGTGGACGGCCCGCTCCGCACGCCCGCGCCTGCCCCCGGCACCCCGGACCCGGGCGAGGGCGCCGCGCGGGTCGCGGCCGACGTCGGGCGCTTCCTCCTGCGCGTGCTGCGCCTCGCCGACGGCGCGTTCGCGAGCGCGCAGGACTCGGAGTCCGTCGTCGACGGCGAGCGCGTCGAGGGCGGCTACTACCTGCTCCCGCCCGCCGAGCGCGCGCACCACGAGCCGCCCCCGCTCGACACCAAGGTGCTCACCGGCTGGAACGGCCTCGCGATCGAGGCGCTCGCACGGGCCGGGCACCACCTCGGCCTGCCCGACCTCACCGACGCCGCGCGCGCCGCCGCCGACCGGCTGCTGACCACGCACGTGCGGGCCGACGGGACGCTCGTGCGCGCGTCGGAGGGCGGAGTCGCCTCGGACGCCGTCGCGACGCTCGAGGACCACGGCGCCCTCGCGACCGCGCTCCTCGTGCTCGGCGGCCTGACGGGAGAGGCCCGGTACGTGCGCGCGGGCCTGCGCCTCGTCGACGCGACCGTCGGCGCGGACGGCGAGCTGCGGCCCCCGCAGGGCACCGACCCCGTGCTCACCGACCTCGGGCTCGCGGCCGGTGCCGCTGCCGACGCGTCGGAGGGGGCCGTCCCGTCCGGCACGACGGCGGCCGCGCGGGCGGCGCTGCTGGCCCACCTCGCGACGGGCGAGCCGCGCTACCGGGACGCCGCCCGCGCCCACGTCGCCGCGTCCCCGACGGCGAGCGAGCACCCCCTCGGCGCGGCCGGGGTGCTGCGCGTCGCCGTCGGGCTCGCCGAGCCGCCCCACCAGCTCGTGCTCGTGGCCGACCCGGACCTGCGCGAGGCGTTCCGGGAGGCCGCGCGCGACTGGTACCACCCGGACGGCCTGCTGCTCGGCGCGACGCCCGGCGACGCCGCGGCGCTCGCGGTCGACGGCGTCGGCCTGCTCGCTGGTCGCGGCCCGGGCGCGTACCTGTGCGCCGACTTCGTGTGCCGGCTCCCGGCGCGCGACCCCGAGGCGCTGCGAGCCCAGCTCGACGCGTAGCCGCGCCCGGCCCGGGGGTGCACGGCGCACGCGCCGGTCGCATGATGGAAGAGCGGTGCGGCACGAGGAGGAGCCATGAGGGCATCGGTCGGGGACAGGATCGTGACCGCCTCGGGGGTCGTCGGCGGAGCGGTGCGCGACGGGGTGGTGGTCGAGCTGCGGCACGAGGACGGGTCGCCCCCGTACCTCGTGGAGTGGGCGGACACGGGCGAGCGCACGCTCGTCTACCCGGG
The DNA here is from genome assembly GCF_001647255.1 of Cellulosimicrobium sp. I38E. Classification (NCBI taxonomy): domain Bacteria; kingdom Bacillati; phylum Actinomycetota; class Actinomycetes; order Micrococcales; family Promicromonosporaceae; genus Cellulosimicrobium; species Cellulosimicrobium sp. I38E. The sequence goes on along the minus strand of NZ_LUAZ01000057.1, from coordinate 3,703 downwards.
GTCGGACAGCTACGTCGAGCACGTGCCCGGAGCGGAGAACGGCGGCGGGACCGACACCACGAAGGTGTGGCGCGTGCAGGTCAGCGTCGTCGAGTCGGAGGGCCGCACGACGGCGGAGGCGGTGCTCGTCGCGGAGACGCCGGAGCACCTGCGGACCGTCGGGCGCGCGCGTCGTGACCCGCACGACCTGGACGTCCCGCTCATCGGCGACGAGATCGCCGTCGGGCGCGCGCTGCGGCGGCTCGCGGACCGGCTGCTCGACGACGCCGAGTCGGACATCGAGTCGTCCACGGGCGTCCCGGCGCACGTGCACCTGTGACGGGGGCTCCCGACGCTCCGGTCGCCCTGCGGGCCGTCGTGCACGGGCGCGTGCAGGGCGTCGGCTTCCGCTGGGCGACGCGCGAGCGGCTCGTCGCGCTGGGGCTCGACGGAGCCGCGACGAACCGCCTCGACGGCACCGTCGAGGTGGTCGCGACCGGGCCCCGGAGCGCGGTCGACCGGCTCGTGGCGTGGCTGCGCGACGGCCGGACGCCGGGGCACGTCACCCGGGTGGACGTCGACCAGGATGCGGGCCCTGGGGCATGGTCGCCCTGAGTCCCGGCGGGCGGCTCAGTCGTCCGCGCGGGCCAGCACCGACTCCCAGTGCCACGGCTCGGGCACGCGCCCGTCGGGCTCGGCGAAGTCGGGGTGGGTCCAGCCGTAGGTCTCGGCGTTCTGCTTGAGCCACTCGTACTGGGGCGTGCCGAACGCCTGCACGCCGCCGCCCAGGTCGACGGCGAAGCCCAGTCCGTGGTTCGAGCAGCCGGGCGGTGCGGCGATCGGCGACGACGGGTCGTAGAGGCCCGCCTGCTCCTCGTACGTGCGGTACGAGGAGTTGATCGTCAGGTGCACGCCGAACCGCTCGAGGTAGGCCGCGTCGAGGGCGACGAGCCCGTCGAGCACGTCGGCGCGCACCCGGTCCTGCGGCGACCACGGGATCGCGGCCAGGGCGGAGTCGGGCACGCGTCCGCCGTCGGGGTCCCACACCTGGTCCGGCGCGGGGCAGGAGACGGCGTCCTGCGCGGTCGACATCTCCTCCGTCGACGTGGTGACGGTCGCCAGGCCCGCCTCCAGGTCGAGCACGGCCTGCTCCAGCGCGGCGAGGTCGTCGGCGGACGCACCGCTCCCGGCCGTCTCCGACGTCGTCGCGGCCGCGTCGAGCGCCTCCCGGAGCCGCGTGCGCACCGCCTCGTCGGCACCCAGGCCCTCCGTCGCGGCGTAGATCTTCTCGCCCTGCTCCTGGACGGGCGCCAGGCTCGTGCGGGCCGCCTCGACCTCGGCGCGCGCGTGCTCCAGCATCGAGGCGTGCACGGCCTGCGACGCCCGCTCCAGCGACGCGGTCGCTCCCGTCGTGCCGGTCGTCATGCGATCGAGGAACGACGCACCCAGCAGGGCGCGCGCGTCGTCGACCTCGAGCGTGAGGTCGTCCCGGACGGCGGGGTCGGCGACCTTCCCGTCGGACGTCGTGAGCAGGGCCTGCGCCGTGGTGGTCTGCGCGGCCAGGTCGTCGTACGTCGACCCCCGGTACCAGACCAGCCCGCCGCCGGCGGCCCCGAGGAGGAGTGCCAGCGTCACGACGACCGCGACCCACGCGCCCCGGTGCCGGCGCGTCCCCCGGGCGTGCCGCCGCTCCCGCCCGGTCGGGTAGCCCGAGGGTTGGATGGAGGGGGCGCTCGTGACGGTCACACCGCCAGAACCTACGCCACCGGCAGCCGCCCCTCGGACCGTTCGGCGGGTGAGCGAGGAGACGCTCACCGAAGTATCACGAACCCTGCCGGGCCCTCCCCAGATGGTGTCCCCGACGACGGTGCCGGGGCGAGCTGGGGAGGGGTCATGAAGCGCCTGGTGCTGTGCTGCGACGGCACGTGGAACTCGCCGGTGAACGCGAGCGTGTCGAACATCGAGAAGATCGCGCGCTCGGTCCGCACCGGCATCGGGCCGGACGGCGTGCAGCAGATGGTGTTCTCCGTCGAGGGCGTCGGGGCGCAGGGCTACCTCGTCGACCGCCTGCTCGGCGGGGCGTTCGGGTACGGGCTGACGCGCAACGTCGTCGCCGGGTACCGCCACCTCGCGCTCAACTACGAGCCCGGAGACGAGATCTACGTGTTCGGGTTCAGCCGCGGCGCGTACACGGCCCGGAGCGTCGTCGGCATGGTCGCGACCGTCGGGCTGCTCACCCAGGACTCCCTCGCGCGCGACCACCTGTGCGACGCCGAGCGCATCTACCGCGTGCGCGACGCCGCCCAGCGGGCAGAGCAGGCGGCCGCCTTCCGCGCCGAGCACTGCCACGACCACGTCCCCGTCGCGTTCCTCGGGGTGTTCGACACCGTCGGCGCGCTCGGGGTCCCCGGGCTGTCCCGGCGTCGCAGCCGGTTCCACGACCTGCGCCTGTCGACCGACGTCGAGTGCGCCCGCCAGGCCCTCGCGATCGACGACCGCCGCATCACGTTCGAGCCGTGCCTCTGGGACGTGCCCGTCTCCATGGCGGCGCGGGTCAAGCAGGTCTGGTTCCCCGGCGGGCACAGCGACGTCGGCGGCGGGGCGCGCGCACGGGCGCTCTCCGACACCGCGCTCCTGTGGATGGTCGGCGAGGCCGTCGCCCGCGGGCTGTCGTTCGACGAGGAGCGGCTGTTCGCGCAGCTCCACCACGAGGACGAGCTCGTGTGCCGGTTCCGCCCCGGACTGCTGTTCGGCGCGCTCAACCTCCTCAAGCGCATGCACCCGCGCCCGCGCTTCCGCGGCGACCGACGCGTCCTCGCCGGGGTGCCCACCCCGCCCGACACCGTCGACGCCGTGTACCTCGCCCAGACGGCTGCGTACCTCACCGCGGACCCCGCCTCCGAGTACGCGCGCCACGCCCGGAACGTCACGTGGTGGCGCGAGAGCGCCGGGCCGGGCCTGGAGCACCTCGTCGAGCCGATCCCCGGCGGGATCCGGGAGGGCCGGCCGCTGGTCCTCGCGTGAGGGAACGGCCGGTCGCGCACGTCGACGACGGCCCGCACGCGGACACCCCGCGAGGTCTGCACGGGTGCGGGGGACGCGGTCGTCCGCTCGCCGGGTGCGACGCGCCGACCCCGTGCCATGCTGGGCGACGTGAGCGAGCAGACCGCAGCCCCGATCCCGGCCGACCAGCTCGTCCCCGCCGACGCGCACGTGCTCGGCAACCCGGACGCGCCCGTGACGATCGTCGAGTTCGGTGACCTCGAGTGCCCGTACTGCGCCGCCGCCGCGCCCGTGCTGCGGCAGGTCGTCGAGGCGTCGGCCGGACAGGTGCGCCTCGTGTTCCGGCACTTCCCCCTGTTCGAGATCCACCCGCACGCGCTCTCCGCGGCGCTCGCGGTCGAGGCCGCCGCGGCGCAGGGGAGGTTCTGGGAGATGCAGGCCGCGCTGTTCGAGCACCAGGACCAGCTCGGCGAGGCCGGCCTGGCCGACCGTGCCGAGGAGCTCGGCCTCGACGGCGCGTCCGTCGTGGGCGACGCCGCGCAGCAGCACGCCGCACCCGTGCAGCGCGACTACGCCGACGCCCTCGCCGCGGGAGTCCAGGGCACCCCGACGCTGTTCGTCAACGGCGCCCGCTACCGCGGCCGCGTCACGGCCGACGGCCTCCGCGCCGCGATCGAGTCCGCGACCGCGCCGAGGTAGAACCCCGGTCGCGCGAGGTAGA
>NZ_LUAZ01000056.1:0-22480 GCF_001647255.1 Cellulosimicrobium sp. I38E | reverse complement strand
GAGGGGGCGGGCGTGCGGGGCATGACATCCGTTGTACGCCGTTGTTGACCGCGAGTCAACAAGAGGCGTAGCGTTGTTGACCGTGAGTCAACGGCGTCCTCGGTGAGGACCGGGGACCCACGAGAGGGAAGAGCCGGGATGCAGATCACGCTGACGGACGTCCGCGTCGACGGGCGGCGCGAGCCGATGCTCGAGCCGATGGACCTCGCCTGGTCCACGGGCGAGAGCGTGCTCGTCGCGGGCGAGCCCGGGCACGGGCACACCGCCCTCGCGCTCGTCGCCACGGGACGGTTCGACCCGTCCGCGGGCGAGGTCCGGCTCCTGCCGGCGAGCACGCCGTCGCGCCGCGCCGGGCGCGCGTCCCGCGGCGCCGCCGCGACCCTGCGCGACGTGACCGCCGTCGTCGACGTCCCCGGCATCAGCGAGCCCGACGACGCGCTCACCGTGTCCGACGTCGTCGCCGAGGGCCTCGCGCTCGCCGGGCGACGGTCGCTGCCCTCCGACGTGACGCGCTGGCTCGCCGACCACTCGCTCACTGCCGACCGCGCGCGGCGCCTCGACCAGGTCCCCGGGGTCGTGCGCACGGCGCTGCTCGCGGCGCTCGCGGCCGAGGACCCCGACGTCCGCTTCCTCGTGCTCACCCTCCCGGACCGCCACGGGGGCGAGCCGTCGGGCTGGTGGGAGGTCGCGCAGTCCCTCGCCGCCGCGGGCTACGGCGTCCTCGTGCAGTGCACGCGCGCGTCGGCCCGCGACCTCGGTGTCGACCTGCCCCCGGCCCGCGGCGCCTCGATCCACGAGCCGCCCGTCGTCGTGCTCCGCACCCGCCCCACCCCGCCGCCCGACCCGGACCCGGTCGAGGCACCCGCCGCTTCCGAGAACGACCCCGAGGAGGGCCGATGACCGCGATCCGCCTCGGGCTGTCCGAGCTGCGCCGCCTCGCCGCGGGCACGCTGCCGCGCCTCGCCATCCTCGCGATGGCGCTCATCCCCACGCTCTACGCCGGGCTGTACCTGTTCGCGAACCACGACCCGTACGACAAGCTCGACCAGATCCCGGCCGCGCTCGTGGTGCTCGACGAGGGCACCACGACCACCGACGCCCAGACGGGAGCGACGACGGAGCGCCACTTCGGTCGCGACGTCGCCGACCAGCTCCTCGACGACGGCGGCTTCGGGTGGGTCGAGACGAGCCAGGTCGACGCCGAGTACGGCGTGCGGTCGGGGCGGTACGACGCCGCGCTCGTCATCGGCCCGACGTTCTCCGCCGACCTCGCGTCCGCGGGCGAGTTCGAGCCCCAGCAGGCGAGCCTCACCCTCATCACCAACGACGCGAACAACTACCTCGCGCGCACCATCGCGGACCAGATCGTCGGCAAGGTGCGCGACTCGATCGCCGAGCAGGTCGGCACCGAGGCCGCGGACACGTTCCTACGCGGCTTCGCCTCCATCCACACCAATCTCGCGGACGCCGTCGACGGCGCGGACCAGCTCCTCGACGGCGCGACGCAGCTCCGCGACGGCCTCGGCACCGCCGACGACGGCGCGCACACGCTCGCCACGGGCGCGGGCCAGGCCGCGGACGGCGCCGAGCGCCTCGACGCGAGCACCGGGACGCTCGCGGACGCCGTCGGGCAGCTCGACGACGGCGCCGAGTCGCTCGCGTCCGGGCTCGGCACGCTCCGGGGTGCGACGTCGTCCCTGCCCGCCCAGACCCAGCAGCTCGCCGACGGCGCCGCGCAGGTCGCGGACGGGAACGCGCAAGTCGCGCAGTACGGGCAGCAGGCCGCCGACGCGGCGGGCCAGGTGCTCCCGACGCTCGACGCGATCCGCGGCGACGTCGACGCGCAGCTCGACCAGCTCGTCGCCGACGGCGTCATCGACCAGGCGACGGCCGACCAGGTGCGGTCGCAGGTCGCCCCCGTGCTCGACCAGCAGCGCGAGCAGGTCCAGGGCGCGGTCGACCAGGTGACCGCGGCGTCCGGGAAGCTCGACCAGCTCGCCGACGGCTCGCGCCAGGTGTCCGACGGCGCGGCGCGGCTCGCGGCTGCGACGCCCCAGCTGACCTCCGGCATCGCGAGCGCCGCCGACGGCGCGGACCGCCTCGCCGACGGCACCGGGCAGCTCGCCGCCGCGACCCCGCAGCTCGTGGACGGCGTCTCACAGCTCGCCGACGGCACGCGCCAGGTGTCCGACGGCGCGACCTCCCTCGCGGACGGGACGTCGCAGCTGCGCGACGGGTCGGGCGAGCTCGTCGACGGCGTCACGCAGCTCCGCGACGGGCTCGCCGAGGGCCTGGGCCAGGTGCCGGACCTCGACGAGCAGACGCGCCAGGACACGGCCGAGACCATCGGCAACCCCGTCTCCGTCGAGAACGAGGCGCTCTCCTCCGCCGGCACCTACGGCGGCGGCCTCGCGCCGTTCTTCCTCTCGCTCGCGACGTGGATCGGCGCCTACGTGCTGTTCCTCCTCGTGCGCCCGCTGTCGTCGCGCGCCCTCGCCGCCGGGCGGTCCGGCCTGGCCACCGCCCTGGGCGGGTGGCTCACCCCGGCCGCGATCGGCGTCGTGCAGGTCGCGGCCATGTTCACCGTGACCAAGTTCGCGCTCGACATCGACCCGGTGCACGGCGTCGGGACCGCGCTGTTCCTCGTGCTGGTGTCCGCGACGTTCGTCGCGATCCTCCAGGCGCTCAACGTCTGGCTCGGCGCGGCCGGCCAGTTCCTCGGGCTCGTGCTCATGCTCGTCCAGCTCGTCACCGCGGGCGGCACGTTCCCGTGGCAGACCATCCCGCAGCCGCTGCGCTCGATGCACCAGTTCCTGCCCATGACCTACGCCGTCGAGGGACTGCGCCAGCTCCTGTACGGCGGCAACATGGCGACGGTGACGCGCGACGTCACGGTGCTCGTCGTCGTGCTGGTCACCGCCCTCGCCCTGACGACCGTCGCGGCCCGCAAGCAGCGCGTCTGGACGATCAAGAAGCTCCAACCAGAGCTCGTCCTCTGACCCACGAGATCGAGGCCCGGTCCGCCGAGGTAGACCCCTGGTCTGCCGAGGTAGACCTCTGGTCTGCTGAGGTAGAGCCGTGGTCTGCCGAGGTAGAGGCGTGGTTCTCGTGCCCGACGGCGCGTGGTCGCCCTGGGTGGTCGGGGTGGGTGGTGGTGCCGCGTCTACCATCCGCGCCGCTCGTTCCTCGCGTCGCTCCCGTGTATTCGGTCGGGATCGTCCTGCGTTCGCAAGCTCACTCCGGACGATCCCTCGTCCAGGCCCGCCACGACGCGGCACCACCACCCACCCCGCCCGGCGTCGTCTCACCGTGGTCTTCGCTCACCTGGGCGGACTGCCCGCGGCGTCGTTCGCTCACGGCGGGTGGCGACCCGCCCACGGTGGGCGACCGGCCGCCGTCGGGCAGCAGGGGCCCATGCCGGCCGCAACCTCGGCCGTGTTAGGGGACCACGCGCCGTCCGGCATGACCAGGCCTCGACGTCGGCGGACCAGGCCTCGACGTCGGCGGACCACCCTTCTACCTCGACGGACCAGGCCTCTACCTCGATCAACCAGGGCTCTACCTCGGCAGATCGGCTGTCAGGGGGCGGACGGTCGCGGAGGTCGGGGCGTGAGGGTGCGAGAATCGCGACGTGTCCGCTGAGATCGACGCCACCCCGACCCCTGCCCCGCAGCACGACGGGAACGGTTCGCGGCGGTCCGGCTCCCGCGCGACGACGTCGCCGGAGGCGGAGCGCGCGGCCGCTCTCCGCGAGGCCGAACGCGCGGCCGACGTCGCGCGCACGGCGCTCGCCGAGGCGCTGCGCACGGTCGTGCGCGGCGGGGTGGACTCCTCCACGCGGCGCCGGGCCGAGTACTCGACGGACGCGTCGAACTATCGCGTCGTGCCCGAGGCCGTCGTGTATCCGCAGGACGCGGACGACGTCGTCGCCGCGCTCGACGTGCTGCGCGAGCTCGAGGTGCCGGTCACGGCACGCGGCGCCGGGACGTCGGTCGCGGGGAACTCGATCGGGCCGGGCGTGGTCCTGGACTTCACGCGGCACGTGAACCGCGTGCTCGACGTCGACCCGGAGGCGCGCACGGCGCGCATCGAGCCGGGCGTCGTGATGTCGGCACTCCAGCAGCAGGCCGCGCCGCACGGGCTGCGGTTCGGGCCGGACCCGTCGACGCAGAACCGCGCGACGCTCGGCGGCATGATCGGGAACAACGCGTGCGGGCCGCACGCCGTCGCGTACGGGCGCACGGTCGACAACGTGATCGAGCTCGACGTCGTCGACGGCCACGGCCGCCGCTTCACCGCGGGCAAGGGCGACCCGACGTTCGCGGCGGTCCCCGGGCTCGCGGAGCTCGTCCGCGAGAACCTCGCGCTGATCCGCACGGAGTTCGGGCGGTTCGGGCGCCAGGTGTCGGGGTACTCGCTCGAGCACCTGCTGCCGGAGAACGGGTCGGACCTCGCGAAGGCGCTCGTCGGCACCGAGGGCACGCTCGTGACGATCCTCGAGGCGACGGTCCGCCTGGTGCCGGTGCCGTCGAAGCCGACGCTCGTCGTGCTGGGCTACCCGGACATGCCGTCCGCGGCCGACGACGTCCCGACCTTCCTGAACCTCAGCCCGCTCGCGGTCGAGGGCCTCGACGCGCGGCTCGTCGACGTCGTGCGTCGCGCCAAGGGCGACGCGTCCGTCCCGCCGCTGCCGCCGGGCGCCGGCTGGCTCATGGTCGAGGTCGGGGGCGCCACCCCCGAGGAGGCGATGGCGAACGCGGAGGCGATCGTCGCGGCGTCGGGCAGCGAGGCCACGATGATCCTGCCCGCGGGACCCGAGGCGACCAAGATGTGGCAGATCCGGGCCGACGGCGCGGGGCTGGCCGGACGCACGCCCGCGGGCGAGCAGGCGTGGCCGGGCTGGGAGGACTCCGCCGTCCCGCCGGAGAAGCTGGGCGACTACCTGCGCGACCTCGACGCGCTCATGGCGCGCTACGGCGTCGACGGCCTGCCGTACGGGCACTTCGGCGACGGGTGCGTGCACCTGCGCATCGACATCCCGCTCGAGGCGTCGGGGTCGGTGCTGCGCACGTTCATGCTGGAGGCGGCCGAGCTCGTCGCGAAGTACGGCGGCTCGCTCTCGGGCGAGCACGGCGACGGCCGCGCGCGCTCGGAGCTGCTCCCGGTCATGTACAGCCCCGAGGCGATCGCGCTCATGGAGCAGTTCAAGGCGCTGTTCGACCCGCAGGACGTGATGAACCCGGGCGTCGTCGTGCGCCCGAGCGCGGTCGACGACGACCTGCGCCGCCCGCACGCGCACCCGCTGCTGTCGAAGGTCGGCGCGCCGGGGACGCCCGGGACGAGCACGGCCGTGCCCGCGAAGGTCACCAAGATCTCGCGCCGCGCCGGCTACCAGGGCTTCTCGTTCGCGCACGACCACGGCGACATGACGCAGGCCGTGCACCGCTGCGTCGGCGTCGGCAAGTGCCGCGCGGACACCAGCGCCGCGGGCGGGTTCATGTGCCCGTCGTACCAGGCGACCAAGGACGAGAAGGACGTCACGCGCGCCCGCGCCCGCGTGCTCCAGGAGGCCGTGAACGGGACGCTCGTCGGCGGGCTCGCGGCGCCGGAGGTGCGCGACTCGCTCGACCTGTGCCTGTCCTGCAAGGCGTGCTCGAGCGACTGCCCCGCGGGCGTCGACATGGCGCAGTACAAGTCCGAGGTCCTCTACCGGACGTACCGCGGCAAGCTGCGCCCGGTCGACCACTACTCGCTCGGCTGGCTCCCGATCTGGGCGCGGCTCGCGACGGGGATGCCGCGCCTGGCCAACAAGCTGCTCGGGTTCCGACCGCTCGCGAAGACGGTCCTGTGGGCGGGCGGCATGGACACGCGCCGCTCGATGACGACGTTCGCCGAGGTGCCGTTCCGCACGTGGTGGAAGCGCGGCGGCGCGACCCAGGGCGTGCCCGGCCTGCGCATCGGCGAGCGGCCCGGCCACCCCGTGCGCGACGAGCGCCCCAAGGTCGTGCTGTGGACCGACTCGTTCAGCGACAACATGTCGCCGGGCGTGCCGCAGGCGGCCGTCAAGGTGCTCACCGCGGCCGGGTACGACGTCGTCGTCCCGGACGAGCAGGCGTGCTGCGGCCTCACGTGGATCAGCACGGGCCAGCTCGACGGCGCGCGCAAGCGCCTGGAGAACCTCCTGTCCGTGCTCGGCCCGTACGCCGTGAACGGCATCCCGATCATGGGGCTCGAGCCCTCGTGCACCGCCGTGCTGCGCTCCGACCTCGTGGACCTGTTCCCCGACGACCCGCGCGCCCAGGCCGTCTCCGCGGCGACGCGGACGCTCGCGGAGCTCCTCACGTCGGTCGACACCGCCCCGGGGCGCGAGTCCGGGTGGCGCGTGCCGGACCTGTCGGACGTCACCGCCGTCGTGCAGCCGCACTGCCACCAGCACTCGGTGATGGGCTTCGCCGCGGACGAGCGGCTCCTGCGCGACGCGGGCGCGACGATCAAGGTCCTCGCCGGCTGCTGCGGCCTCGCGGGCAACTTCGGCATGCAGAAGGGCCACTACGAGACGTCGGTCGCCGTCGCGGAGAACGCGCTCCTGCCCGCGCTGCGCGACGCCGCCCCCGGCGACGTGTACCTCGCGGACGGGTTCTCGTGCCGCACGCAGGCCGACGACCTCGCCGGTGTGCAGGGCAAGGCCCTCGTCGAGCTGCTCGCCGAGCGGCTCTGAGCGTCGCGGGCGGTCGGCGTGCCCGACGGCGCGCGCTCGCCCGGGGCGGCCGTCAGCCGCGCGCGGGGTGCACGTCCGTGATCGCGTAGCACTCCTCGTCGTCGATCGCGCGCGGCACCGGGTCGAGCGTGAGCGACGTCGGGTAGCCCAGCTCGTCGTCGAACGCGACGTCGGTGACGACGTCGTGGCGCTCGTCGACGAGGTCGAGGAACCCGTCGATCGTGCGGCCCCCGCTCTCGACGTAGGACTCGGGGGTCATCTCCAGGTGCGCGAGGCTCGCGGAGACCGCGAGCACCTCGCCGCCTGCGACCTCGACGTCGAAGTCCCCGACGAGGGCGCGCTCGCCGCACGACGACGTGAGCGTGAACGCGTAGTCGTCGTACCCCGCCGCGGCCCACCGGTCCCGCGCGTCCGACAGCCCGGCGACCGGCCACGGTACGCCTGCGGGCGGGGCTGCGGGCGCGCACGCGGCCGCTCCGGACGAGACGGCGAGCAGCCCGCCCAGGACGAGCGCCGCCGTCGTCGCGGACGGGCGGGGGCTGCGGCGCGGCGTCGTCTCCATGCCCTGCTCGTGTCCCGACCAGGCCAGGTCTTGCCGTGCCCTGCACGTTCGTGCACCGAGGTGCGGTCCGTGGGGCCCGGCGTGAGCATGGCAGGGGAGCGCCACCGTGGGCGGCGCTCCTTTCCTGTCGTCGGCGGTGAGAGGGAGTGGCATGTACTACTCGAGCGGCAACTACGAGGCGTTCGCGCGGCCGCGCAAGCCGGAGCGGACGGACCGGATCGGGTCCGTCCATCTCGTGGGGGCGGGGCTCGCCTCGCTCTCGGCGGCGGGCTTCCTGGTCCGCGACGGCCAGGTCCCCGGCGAGAGGATCACGGTCTACGAGCGGCTCCGGCTGCCCGGCGGCGCGCTCGACGGCATCAAGGAGCCGCGGCGCGGGTTCGTGATCCGCGGCGGGCGCGAGCTCGAGGACCACATGGAGTGCCTGTGGGACCTGTTCCGCTCCGTGCCGTCGATCGAGACCGAGGGCGTCTCGGTGCTCGACGAGTTCTACTGGCTCAACAAGGACGACCCGAACTTCTCGCTCCAGCGCGTCACCGAGGACCGCGGCAAGGACGCGCGGTTCGACAACCTGTTCCGCCTCGACGAGAAGGCGCAGAAGGAGGTCACGAAGATCTTCCTCGCGCGCCGCGAGGACATGGAGGGCAAGTCGATCGAGGACGTCATGTCGAGGCACTTCCTCGACAGCCAGTTCTGGCTCTACTGGCGCACGATGTTCGCGTTCCAGGAGTGGCACAGCGCGCTCGAGTTCAAGCTCTACCTGCACCGGTTCATCCACCACGTCGGCGGCCTGCCCGACCTCTCGGCGCTGAAGTTCACCAAGTACAACCAGTACGAGTCGATGGTCCTGCCGCTCACGCGCTGGCTCATGGACCAGGGCGTCACGTTCCGGTTCCACGTCGAGGTCACCGACGTCGACTTCGAGCTCGCGCCGGACCGCAAAGTCGCGACGCGGCTGCACCTGCTCGACCACGGGGCGGGCCACGGGACCGGCGGGGCCGCCGTCGAGCAGACGATCGACCTCGGCGAGGACGACCTCGTCATCGCGACCATCGGGTCGCTCACGGAGAACTCCGACAACGGCGACCAGCACACCCCGGCTCGCCTGGACACCGGGCCGGCGCCCGCCTGGGACCTGTGGCGGCGCGTCGCCGCGAAGGACCCGGCGTTCGGCCGGCCCGACGTGTTCAGCACCGACATCCCGCGCACCAAGTGGCAGTCCGCGACCGTCACGACGCTCGACCGGCGCATCCCCGAGTACATCGAGCGCATCTGCAAGCGCGACCCGTTCAGCGGCAAGGTCGTCACGGGCGGCATCGTCACCGCGCGCGACTCGGCGTGGCTCATGAGCTGGACGGTGAACCGGCAGCCGCACTTCAAGGCGCAGTCGCCGGACGAGATCGTCGTGTGGGTCTACGGGCTGTTCGTGGACACCCCGGGCGACTACGTGAAGAAGTCGCTCCAGGAGTGCACGGGCGAGGAGATCACGCAGGAGTGGCTGTACCACCTCGGCGTCCCCGAGGCCGACATCCCGACCCTCGCCGCCGAGGCCGCGAGCTGCGTGCCGGTGATGATGCCGTACGTCACGGCGTTCTTCATGCCCCGGCACGCGGGCGACCGGCCGCAGGTCGTGCCCGACGGCGCGCGGAACTTCGCGTTCATCGGCCAGTTCGCCGAGACGACGCGGGACACGATCTTCACGACCGAGTACTCCGTGCGCACCGGCATGGAGGCGGCCTACCAGCTCCTCGACCTGGAGCGCGGCGTCCCCGAGGTCTTCAACAGCACGTACGACGTCCGCAAGCTGCTGGCGGCGGTGAGCGCCCTGCGCGACGGTGAGGAGCTCGACATCCCCGGGCCGCGGATCCTGCGCGACCGGCTCCAGAAGAAGGTCGACGCCACCGAGATCGGCGAGCTGCTCGCCGAGTTCAGCCTCCTGTCCCACGACGAGTGACCCCGCGGCTCGGCGTGGCAGCATCGATCGCATGTCGCACCCCGAGGACCTCGCGCGCCGCTACCTCGGCTGGCTCCTGCTGACCGAGGGCACACGGGCCGAGCGTCTGCGGGCGGAGGCAGAGGTCGGCGTCTCGGAAGAGGTGCGGAGCTGCGTCGAGCACGACGCCGATCCGTTGCCGCTGCTCGGCGCGCTCGTCGCGCAGGCTGTCGCGAGCGAGGACGAGCGCCTCGTCACGAGGCTCGGGGCCGGGCTGGTCGAGGAGGCGGTCGTCGGGCGGCCCGACCTTGCCGGTCGCATCGCCGCACGATGCCGTGCCGAGCCGGCCTGGAGCGAGGTCGTGCGGGGTGCGTGGGTGGACGAGCGCCGGGCGCGCGACCTCCCGCCGCCGCTCGGCGCGCTCGTCACCGTCCTGAAGGGCTGACGCCGGTCCCGCGGGCGCTGCGGACCGCGTCGGCGAGGCGCGCGACGGCCTCGCCGACGCGGGCGTCGGCGAGGTTGCCGTACCCGAGCACGAGGGTCGTGGACCGGTCGGCGGGGCGGACCTGGTAGCGGCGCAGGTCGACGACCGTCACCTCGCGCCGCGCGGCCTCGCGCACGACGTGCGCGGCGTCGGGAGCGGGGTCGTCCGGTGCGCTCGGCAGGGAGAGGAGCGCGTGCATGCCTGCCGCGATGCCGCTCACCGCGGCGTCCGGCAGCTCGCGGGCGAGGGCGTCGAGCACGGCGTCGCGACGACGGCGGTACCGGCTGCGCGCTCCGCGCAGGTGCCGGTCGTACCCGCCCGAGGCGACGAACCGCGCGAAGGTGAGCTGGTCGACCGTGGAGGGGGCGGCCGCCGCGCCGTGCGCGGGGGCGGCGGCTCGCACCACCGACTCGCGCCAGCGTGCGGGCACGACCATCCACCCGACGCCGAACGCCGGGCTCATCGTCTTGCTCACCGACCCCAGCAGGACCACGCGCTCGGGATCGAGCTGCTGGAGCGCGGCGACGGGCCGGCGGTCGTAGCGGAACTCGGCGTCGTAGTCGTCCTCGACCACGACGCCGTCGACGGCACGGGCCCACGCGAGGACCGCCTCGCGCCGCTCGGGCGCCAGCGCGGCGCCGGTGGGGAACTGGTGCGCGGGCGTGAGCAACGCCGCGCGGGCCCCCGTCCGCCGCGACGCCGCGACGAGCGCCTCGACGTCCGCGCCCGCGTCGTCCACGGGGACGGGGACGGGGGTGAGGCCGACGCGGCCGGCGACGTCGCGCAGCACCGACCAGCTCGGGTCCTCGACGAGCAGGTGCGTGTGGCCCGCCTCGACGAGCGCCGCGGCGACGCGCGCCATCCCGTCGGTCGCGCCGCGCGTGAGCACGACGGCGTCGTCCGCCCCGGCGACGACGCGGGCCCGGCGCAGGTGGTCGGCGACGACGGCCCGCGCGTGCGGGTGCCCGGCGGGGGAGGGCTGGCCGAGGTCGTCGTTCGACGCCGTGCCCCCGGACGTGCCGAGCGCCTCCCGTGCCGCCCGCAGCCACGCGTCGCGCGGGACGTGGCGCAGGTCGGGCACGCCCGGGGCGAGGTCGAACCGGGCCCGCGCGGCGTACGTCCGGCCGGTGCCGGGCTGTCCAGGGTCCACGAGCGTGGGCGCGGGTCTGCTGCCGGCTGCGGCGGAGACGCGCGTCGCCGAGCCGGTGCGTGCGTCGAGGAAGCCCTCGGCGACGAGCTGGCCGTAGGCCTCCGTGACGACCCACCGCGACACCCCGAGCGACTCGGCGAGCTGGCGGCTCGGTGGCAGCGCCGCCCCGACCGGGACGCGGCCGGTGTGCACCGCGTCCCGGACCGCGCGCTCGAGCCGCTCGACGCGCGACCCCGGCCCCGTCCCCAGGTCGAGCAAAGCCTCCCAGGCGAGCTCCGCCGTCGTGCCCGGAGGTGTCCGCGGTGAATTGGTCTGGTCAAGCCCCATGGAATCGGACCGTACACCCGTGCCGATCTCTCCGTAGCGTGGAGCACGTCATCCGGACCACGGTCCACCTCGGACCACTCGGGTCCACCACGAACCTCGGGAGACCACCATGCGGTACCGCACCATCGGCGACGGGCGCACCTCCTTCGACGTGTCGACCCTCTGCCTCGGCACGATGAACATGGGCACCCTCGTCGACGAGGACACGTCGTTCGCGATCCTCGACCGCTACCTCGAGGCGGGCGGCACGTTCCTCGACACGGCGAACAACTACAGCTTCTGGGCCGGGGGCCACGGTCGTGACAGCGAGGACCTGCTCGGCCGCTGGCTCGCGAGCCGTGGCGTGCGCGACGACGTCCGCATCGCGACCAAGCTCGGCGCGGCGAAGAAGGACCCCGCCCTGCCGCTCCAGAACGTCGAGCCCACGAACTTCCAGGGCCTGGGCGCCGACGTCGTCGCGTACGAGGCGCACGAGAGCCTGCGCCACCTCGGCGTCGACCACGTGGACGTGCTCTACGGGCACGTCGACGACCACGACACGGCGATCGCCGAGACCGTCGGCGCGTTCGGCAAGCTCCAGGCCGAGGGCGTCGTCGGCATCACGGGCATCTCGAACGTCGCGCTGTGGCGCGTCGTCGAGGCGCGGGAGGAGGCGCTGCGCCAGGGCATCGCGCCCTACGGGCTCGTCCAGCAGAACTACACCTACGCCTACCCGACGCCCGAGCCGGGTCGGCACAACTGGGCGTCGTACGAGCTGCTCGACTACGCGGCGTCCACCGGCGTCGACGGGCGCCCCCCGCTCGCCGTCACCGCCTACTCGCCGATCCTCCAGGGCGCGTACGTCCGCCGCGACAAGCCGCTGTGGGACGGGTTCGACCACCCGACCACGCGCGAGCGCATCCGCCTCCTGCACGAGGTCGCGGGCGAGCTCGGCACGACGCCGAACCAGGTCGTGCTCGCGTGGCTCCTCGGCGGCGAGCACCCGGTGGTCCCGATCATCGGGCCCAGCACGCTCGAGCAGCTCGACGAGCTCCTGGGTGCTGCCGACCTCGAGCTCGACCCGGAGCTGCGCGCCCGCCTCGACGCCGCCTGAGCCCGCGTGTCCGCCCGGCCCGACGCCTCGGCGACGGGCCGGGCTGCCACCATGGGGCCGTGCCCACCACCGTCGTCCGCGTCCGGCCGGACGACTGGCGCGACCTCCGGGACGTCCGCCTGCGGGCGCTCGCGGACGCGCCGACCGCGTTCGGCTCGACGCTCGCGCGCGAGGTCGCCTTCCCCGACGACGTGTGGCGTGAGCGCGCGGCGCAGGGCCGCACGCTCCTCGCGCGGTCGCTGCCCGACGACGGCGGCCCGGCCGGGGGCGACCGGTCGCCCGGGCGGGTGGTCGGCGTCGCCGCGGTGGTTTCCTCGCCCGACGACCCGGGCACGGCCGAGCTCGTCTCCGTGTGGGTCGACCCCGGCGCGCGAGGCACCGGCGTCGCGGCGGCGCTCCTGCGCTCCGCCGACGCGCTCGCCGTCGAGCTCGGGGCGCGGACGCTCGCGCTGTGGGTGACCACGACGAACGACCGGGCGCTGCGGCTCTACGAGCGCGCTGGCTTCGTGCGGACCGGCGCGACCAAGCCCCTCCCGAGCGACCCGCGCCTCGCCGAGCTGCGGATGGCGCGGCGCGCCGCCGGGTAGGGTGCGGGGACCTGCTGCCGGACCGTGCCGAGGGGGCCACGTGGAGTTCCAGGACGTCGTCCGACGCCGACGCATGGTGCGCCGGTTCACCGGCGAGCCGGTCGCGCCGGAGGCGGTCGACCGCCTCGTGCGCAACGCGGTCCGCGCGCCGAGCGCGGGGTTCGCGCAGGGGTGGTCGTTCCTCGTGCTCACCGAGCCCGACGACGTCGCGCGCTTCTGGTCCGCGAGCTCGCCCGAGCAGCCCGAGCGGAGCATGAGCGCGTGGCTCGCCGGGATGCGCACCGCGCCCGTGCTCGTCGTGGTCCTCGCGTCGAAGGACGTCTACCTCGACCGGTACGCGGAGGACGACAAGGGCTGGGCCGACCGCGACGAGAACCGCTGGGCGGTGCCGTACTGGCACGTCGACGCCGGGATGGCGGCGCTGCTCATGCTCCAGACCGCCGTCGACGAGGGGCTCGGCGCGTGCTTCTTCGGCGTCGCGCCCGGCGAGGTCGCGCGGCTGCGCGCGGCGTTCGACATCCCCGACGCGTACGCGCCGACCGGGGTCGTCGCCGTCGGGCATCCCGCGGACGGAGCGACCACGGGCTCGCCGCGGCGTCGCTCGCGCAAGCCGCTCGACGACGTCGTGCACCGCGGCCGCTGGGGAGAACGACCGTGACGCGGGCGGGCCTGCGCGCCGGTGCGCTCGTCGCGGGCCTCGTGGTCGGCGTCCTCGGTGCCGGTGCCTGCACGGGGAGCCCGACGCCTGAGGGGCCGACGAGCGGGCCCTCCGCGACGCGGACGGGGGAGGCGCCCGGTGGGGGCTCGAGCGACGGCCCGACCACCACGGCGGACCCCGACGCCGCGCCGGGAGCCCCGGAAGGCCTGGGCGACCCGACGGCCGGCTCCTCCGCCGGGCCGGGTGGCGGCTCGTCAGGGCCTGCCCCCGAGATCACGAGCCTGGGCGGCGCGGCTGCCGCAGCACCGCTCGTCGCGCGTGCCGGATGGCAGGTCGTCGGAGCGAGCGGGGGGTGCGTCCTGTCGGCACGGGGGACCGGCGACCCGGGGACACCGGCGGCGGGTGCGCGCGACGCCTCCACCGCGCTGCTCGCGGAGACGGTCACCGCGGACGGCGGCGACCTGGACGGCGCGACGCGCGACGTCCTGCTGCCGGTCGGCTCCGACGGCGGGGCCGTCCAGGGCGTCAACGCCGTCGCGCAGGACTGGACCGTCGAGTCTCCGCGGGGACCGGTGCGGGTACGGGGTGCCGCGCGCGTCGTCGCCGTACCCGCCTTCGACGGCAGCACGACCACGCAGTCCGTCGTGCTCGCGCTGGACTGCCCCGCGCCGTTCGACGAGGGCGCGTGGCAGCACCTCCTCGCCGACGTGCGCGTCGGCTTCGTCGCGCCCGTCGAGGTCCTCGGCACCTGGCCGTCGTAGCGGCCGGTCCTCGGAAGGCTCAGGCGTCGTGGTCGCGCAGCGCCGGGACGTGCAGCCCGACGGCGGCGCGCGCGTCCGCGGGCAGCTCACCCCAGTCCTCCACGGTGTCGAGGTCGACCGCGGTCCCGGGCCGCTGCACGACGACGGCCCGCAGCCCGAGGCGCTCGGCCTCCGCGACGTGGGCCGCACGGCTGTCCGGCCCGAACCGGAACCGGAACCCCGCGGAAGCCGGGACCTCGAGGGCGAGCAGGTTCGTGCCGGCGCCCCGGCGGTCCGTCGCGACGACGACCGGGGCGTCCTCGGCGAGCACCGCCTCCACGTCGACGGGCGTGAGCGCGGGGAGGTCGGCGTGCGCCACGAGCAGCCGCACCGGACCCCGGGTCGCCGCGTCCTCCGACGCTATCTCGCGGCCGAGGTCGACCGCCGCGTCCAGCCCCGGCCGGTCCACGGGCTGGAGCACGATGCGCAGCCGGTCCGCGTCGGCGGTCAGCAGGGGGAGACCGTCGGACCCGGTGGCGTGCGCCGCGTCGGCGGACGCGTCCACCACGACGTCCCGCAGCGCCCGCCAGGTGAACCGCGGGTCCGACGTCACCACGACCACGCGCTCGACGCCGTCGCTCGCGAGCAGCGTCCCCACGACGTGCCGCGCGAGCACGGCGATCAACCTGCTGCGCGAGGCGGGGTCGAGGACGTGCGCGAGCCGCGACTTCCCCGACGACCCGTCGCGCAACGGCACGACGGCGACCACGCGCGCCGGGCGGCCCGGCCCACCGTGGCGAGCGCCGCCGTCGGGCGGCACGAGGTCACCCACGAGCGGTCCCCGCCGACGCGAGCAGCGTGCGCGCGAGGCGCTCGCGGCCCGCGGCGCCGCCCATGACGGTGTCGGTGACGACGACGTCCAGCCCCAGCGCCCGCACGTCGTCGGCGAGGTGGGCGTCGTGGTCGTCGATCACCATGACGTCGACGAGCCCGACGTACAGGCGCGCGACGCCGAGCGCCGAGACCTCGTGCCCGAGCGTCGTGAGGATCTGCGCGGCGGGTCCCTTGATCGCGCGACCGCCGACGATCGGGCTCACCGCGACGCGGCGCGCGGACGTCCCGGCGAGCGCGTCCCGCACGCCCGCGACGCCCAGCACCGGCTCCACCGACAGGAACGGGTTCGACGGCGCGACCACGACGACGTCGGCGCCGGTCACCGCGTCGAGCACTCCGGGCGCCGGGCGCGCGGCCTCGATGCCGTCGTAGACGAGTCCCAGCACGTCGTCCGCGTGCCGGCGCCCCACGAAGTACTCCTGGAACCCGAGGCGCCCCGCGGGCGTGTCGACGAGCGTCGCGACGCGGTCGTCGCTCACGGGCAGCACGCGTGCCCGGACGCCGAGCGCGGTCGTGAGCCGCGCGGTCACGTCGGTCAGCGACGACCCCGCGCGCAGCCCGGCTGTCCGCACGACGTGCGTCGCGAGGTCGCGGTCGCCGAGCGTGAACCACGTGTCCTCGCCGAGCCGGCCCATCGCCTCCAGCGCCGCGTACGTCTCGCCGACCACGCCCCAGCCGCGCTCCTCGTCCGCGAGCCCGGCGAGCGTGTACGTCACGGTGTCGAGGTCGGGCGAGATCCACAGCCCGTGCAGCTCGACGTCGTCCGCGATGTTGACGACGACCGTGAGGTCGGCTCCAGCGAGGTCCAGACCGTGCGCGAGGCGTGCCCCGCCGACCCCGCCCGCGAGCACGGTCACGCGGTCGGTGCGGTGTTCTGCTGTCACGACGACGAGCCTACGTCGGGGCGGGGGAGTCCCGGCGGCCCTCTCCCGGACCTCGCGCGCGGGCCCGTCCGGTCCCGCCGCGGTTCGTGCGCCGCACCCGTGCCACGATGGGCCCATGGCCGTCTTCGCCTTCTCCGTCGCCCCGCTCGGTGCCGGCGAGTCCGTCGCGGACTCCGTCGCCGAGGCCGTCCGCATCGTCCGCGAGTCGGGCCTGCCCAACCGCACCACCGCGATGTTCACCGAGATCGAGGGCGACTGGGACACCGTCATGCCCGTGATCCAGCGCGCCACCGAGGCCGTCGGTGCGGGCGGGCACCGGGTCTCGCTCGTCATCAAGGCGGACATCCGCCCGGGCCGTACCGGGGAGCTCACGGGGAAGGTCGAGCGGGTCGAGGAGCGCCTCGCGGCCGAGTCGGAGGAGACCGGGCACGCCTGACCTGCGGTGTCTCGTGAGGACGGTTCGACCGGTTCGCGGGACTTGACCGGCGACGTAGGCTATGGCGCAAACGCCCCCGCCCAGGTCGCGTTCCGCTGCCGCAGGAGATCTCCCGATGCCCCTCTTCGAGGTGGACGCCGAGCGTCCCGTACTGGTCCAGCCGCCCCAGCCGGCAGGAGCCTTCGGGACGGACGCGCAGCGGGTCGTGGACGGCAACATCGAGGGGCTGCTGGGCGAGCAGATCTTCCCCGTCGCGCAGGGCACGTCCGACGACGAGCCCCACCTCCTCGCGCTCGACGCCGCCGGTCTCCCGGTCGTCATCGAGGTCACCGCGGAGCTCACGGAGGACGCCCTCACCGCGGCGCTCAACCACGCCGGCCGGGCCGGGCGCCTCACGCGCGCCGAGCTCGCCGCCCGCTACACGGGCGGTGCCTCGCGGTTCCAGCAGGACGTGGCCGCCTTCTACGACAACGTCCCGCTCACGCGCTCCCAGGCGACCGCCCGGGCGACCGGCGCCCGCCTCATCGTCATCTGCTCGAGCGCCGCGCCGGGCATCCAGGACGCGCTCGACTTCCTGCGACAGCCCGGGTCCCCGGTCTCGGTCCTGCGTCTCGGCGTCGTGCACGGCGCGGACGGCCGCCGCTTCGTCGACGTGTCCCCGCTCGCGATGACGCGCGACAACCCCGCACCACCCGCGGCGCCCGAGCCCCGTCGGGGCCGCGCCGTCGCCCCCGGTTCCGACTTCGCGGACGGCGTCGCCGTGGGCCGAGCCCTGACCGGCAAGTTTCCCGTGGTGACGCGGCAGGCCGCGCAGTCCCGGGCCGAGCGCCGTCGTGCCGCCGAGCTCGAGCCGCGCGCCGGCTCCGCGATCGCTCCCACCTCGGCGGACGAGACCGGCCCCCTCGCCGCGCTGGCCCCGGTCGCCGTGCCGTCGGAGCCGTCGCGCGCCGAGCCGCCCGTCCTGGACTTCGTCCCCCTCGACGACCCGCTCACCGCGCGGACCGTGCCCGAGCCCGCGTCCGCCGGCTGGGCCGACCGGCGACCCGTCGAGGCCGGGGACGAGCCGTCGACCCCGCGCACGTCGATCCTCACGCGCGAGTCGATCCGCACCCGGGAGTCGATCCGGACGCGCGAGTCGTACCTCACCCACGAGTACGGCGAGCAGCGCAGCCCGTCGCGCGAGCAGCCGTACGACCCGCTGTCGTACCACCCGCCCGTCGACCTCGACCCGACACCCGCGCGCGCGTCCGCGAGCCGCGACGTCGTCCCCGTGCCGCCCCCGCCCCCCGCGGACGCGCCGCTCGGTCCCGACGACGACCCCGACCTCGTCGCGCTCGCGCGCGCGTTCGGCGCGCCCCGCGAGCTCGTGTGGTCCCGGCCGCGCCGCGGCCAGCGCTTCGAGGCGGTCCTCCAGCCCGACGGCTACATCGAGCTGTCCGACGGCGCGCGGTTCCGCCACCCCGACCTCGCCGCCGTCGCCGTGTCGGGCACCCACACGGCCGACGGCTGGAGCGTCTGGCGCCTCGGCGCCGAGGACGGCCCCACCCTCACCGACGCCTTCCGCGAGCACCACGCCTGAGCCACGTCGCTCGCTCGGGTCCGCCGCCCGCGTGGCCCTGAGCACGTGAACCACCACGACCGGAGGCGCACGTGATCGGGTTCCTGCACACGGCGGACGTGCACGTCGCGACGTTCGGTGCGCTGGTGGAGGAGGTCGCGCCGGGGGAGGGGCACGTGCACCGCGTCGACGTACCGCTCCTGGACGACGCGCGGGCGGGCGCGCGGACGGGTGAGCGGGTCCGGGCGCACGTCGACGCGCTCGTCGCGGCGGGGGCGTCGGTGGTGGTGTGCACGTGCTCGACGCTCGGGCCGGTCGCGGAGGAGGTCGGCGGGCCCGGGGTGCCCGTGGTGCGGGTGGACCGGCCGCTCGCGGAGGTGGCGGTGCGCGACGGCGGCCGGGTCGCCGTCGTGGTGGCGCTCGCGTCGACGCTCGGCCCGACGACGGACCTCCTCGCCGACGCGGCCGGGCGCGCGGGGACGGTCGTCGAGCTCGAACCCGTGGTCTGCTCGGGCGCGTGGGCGGACTTCGAGGCCGGGGACCTGGGCGCGTACCACCGGGGCGTCGAGGACGCGGTGCGGGACGCCGTCTCGCGTCGGGGCGCGGACGTCGTCGTGCTCGCGCAGGCCAGCATGGCGCCGGCGGCCGGATTGCTCGCCGACCTCCCGGTCCCCGTCCTGACGAGCCCGGGCAGTGCGGTGGCCCGGGCCGTGGAGCTGGCCCGGGCCTGACGCGCGGTCGGTCAGTCCGTCGAGCGCACCATGGTGCGGATCCCGACGGCGAGGCCGACGGCGGCCGTCACGACGGCGGCGACCCAGCCCCACGCGACGGCCGAGGCGGAGAGGTCGCCGGCGAACAGGGCGCGCTCGGCGTCGACGACGTACCGGAGCGGGTTGACGTCGGACGCGACCTGCATCCAGCGGGGCCCGGTCTCGAGCGGGAGAAGCATGCCGGACAGGATCATGAGCGGGAAGATCAGGGTCTGCTGCACGACCCAGAACATCCAGTCCTGCTTGCGCACCGCGAGGGCGAGCGCGTAGCTGAGCGACCCGATCCCGACGCCGAACACGGCGAGCAGCGCGAGCCCGACGACGGCGCCGGCGGGGTGGAGCTCGAACCCGAACGGGAGCATGACGAGCACCACGACGACCGACTGCGCGACGATCGGGACCATCTCCTTGAGCGCGCGGCCCACGAGCAGCGAGGCGCGCGAGAGCGGGGCGACGAGCATGCGCTCGTGCGCGCCGGTCTGCAGCTCGACGAGCAGGTTCGCCCCGGTCGTGGTCGTCCCGAAGAGGGTCGTCATGACGAGGATCGACGGGACGAACCACTGCCAGACGTTGCCGCCCAGGACCTCCTGACCGGTCGTCGTGCCGCCGAGCGACCCGACGAGCAGGGGTCCGAACAGCGCGAGGAAGACGACCGGCTGGACGAGCCCGAACAGCACGGAGAACGGGTCGTGCACGACGGGCCGCAGCTCGCGGACGAGCACGATCCCGGTGTCGCGCGCGAAGGCGGCGAGCCCGCGGCGTGCGCGGGGGCGAGCGGGGGCCGGATGCGGGGCGACGGTGGTGCGGGCGATGTCGACGGTGCTCATGCTGCGGTCCTCTCGGTGGGGCTGGTGCCCCCGGCGGGGGTGGCGGTCGGGGTCGCGGCGCCGGCCTCGCGCAGGCTGCGGCCGGTGAGCGCGAGGAACACGTCGTCGAGCGTGGGCCGGTGCACCTGCGCCGTCTCGACGGCGATGCCGTCCGCGTCGGCGGCGCGGAGCAGGCGGGGCAGGTAGGCGTCGCCGCGCTCGGCGCGCACCTCGAGAGCGGGCGCGGCGTCGTGCCCGACGGCGGGGGCGCCGTCAGGTGTGCGGGTCGCCTCGCGGAACCCTTCGACCCGGCGGGCGAGCGCGACGAGCCGTGCCGCGTCGTCGTGCGCCGGCCCCTGCGGGGGCGCGAGCGTGACGACGACGCGGTCCCCGGCGAGGTCCGCCTTGAGGTTCTCCGCGGTGTCGTCGGCGATGACCTGGCCGTGGTCGACGACGACCACGCGCTCGGCCATGGTGTCGGCCTCGTCGAGGTAGTGCGTCGTGAGGACGATCGTCATGGGCTCGCCCGTGGCCGCGAGCGAGTCCTCGCGCATGCGCAGGACGTGGTCCCACAGGTTCGCCCGGTTGTGCGGGTCGAGGCCGGTCGACGGCTCGTCGAGGAACAGCAGCGACGGCGCGTGCACGAGGCCCATCGCGACGTCGAGCCGGCGACGTTGCCCGCCGGACAGGTCGGACACCTTGCGCGCGCCGTAGGACGCGAGCTCGAGGGAGTCGAGGAGCTCGTCGGCGCGGCGGCGCGCGGTGCGCCGGTCGAGTCCGTGGATGCGGCCCTGGCTCGCGAGCTCGTCGACGGCGCGCTGCGCGTGGCCCGCACCGTTGCCCTGCCCGACGTAGCCGATGCGGTGCCGGACGGCGTCGGGCTCGGCGACGACGTCGTGCCCCGCGACCGTGGCCGTGCCCGACGTGGGGCGGATGAGCGTGGTGAGCATGCGGAGCGTGGTCGTCTTGCCGGCGCCGTTGGGGCCGAGGACGGCGACGAGCTCGCCGGGTGCGACGTCGAGGTCGATGCCGCGCACGGCGTGCACCGTGGCGCTCGCGTCGCGCCCGACGGCGAAGTCCTTGGTCAGTGCTCTGGTGCGGATCACGGTGGCTCCTCCTGGGTGTGCTTCGTGCGTCGAGAGCGACGTTGCCAGGGGTAGAGGCCAGCTACGGTCCTCTACTCCGTGCGACGCTGAGGTCATGCTCGAGACCTCAGGACGACTGCTCCGACTGCTCTCGCTGCTCCAGGCGCGCCGGGACTGGCCGGGTGCCGCGCTGGCCGAGCGGCTCGACGTGAGCCCGCGCACCGTGCGGCGCGACGTCGACCGCTTGCGCGAGCTCGGCTACCCGGTGCGCGCGACGAAGGGTCCCGACGGCGGGTACCGCCTCGACGCCGGCGCGGACGTCCCGCCGCTCCTCTTCGACGACGAGCAGGCGGTCGCGGTCGCGATCGCGCTGCGCACCGGGACGCTCCCCGGGGTGGAGGACGCCGCGGCGCGCGCGCTCGCGACGATCCGTCAGGTCATGCCCGCCCGGCTGCGCACGCGCATCGACGCGCTGGAGGTGACGGCCGTGCCGGGCCGCAGGGAGCGGGCCCTGCCCGCCGTCCGGGCCGACGTGCTCGTGTCGGTCGGCTCGGCGGCCGCCGAGCGCCGCGTGCTGCGGTTCGACTACGACGGCGGGACGGGCGAGGTGCTCCGTGCGCCGGGCCAGGAGCCGGGGGAGGGGTTCCGTGCGCCGCGCCGCGCGGAGCCGCACCACGTCGTCACGTGGGGCGGGCGGTGGTATCTCGTCGCGTGGGACCTCGACCGGGACGACTGGAGGACGTTCCGGATCGACCGGATGGCCCCGCGCGAGGGTGTCGGAGCACGGTTCGAGCGTCGGGCGCTGCCCGCCCCGGACGTGGCGACGTTCGTCGCCGAGCGGTTCACGCAGCCCGAGATGCCCGTGCGGGGGACGGTCGAGCTCGAGCTCGACGCCGCCATCGTGGCGGCGTGGGCCGGGACGGGAGCCCTCGTGGAGGCCGTGGGGGAGGGGCGGTGCCGCCTGACCGCGGGTTCCTGGTCGTGGGGCGGGCTCGCCGCGTGGTTCGGCATCTTCGACGCGCCCTTCACCGTGGTGGGACCGGAGGACCTCCGGGCGGCGGTGGCCCGCCTCGCGGCGCGGGCGACGGCAGCGGCCGCGCCCGCTGCGGCCGGCCGGCTGCCACAGCGCGGGGCGCCGGACGAGGGGGTGCGCGCCCCGCGGCGGGACGTCGCGAGGGGGAGTGGTCCGGGTCACGACGGCGCGAGTTGACCTCCTGCCTCCGGACCCCGTAATGTTCTCGAGGTCGCCCGGCAGGGAGGAACAGACACCACGGCACAGCTCCTCGGAGCAGATGCGAAGTGGCTGGTCCCCCGGGTGAAACTCCCACCAGATTCTCGGAGCACAGTGCTGCGCCGTGAGTACGGTGAGGGTGTCTGGATCAGGTACATTTCTGAACGGAAATCCGGTTTTCACCGGTCCGGGACGAACAGCCGGGTCTGGTAGGATTCAGAACGAAGGAAACGCCCCGCGCAAGGGCCTCGGGAACGAGGTCGGAGGCGGTGTGTGTCGGTTGTTTGAGAACTCAACAGTGTGCTTGTTAGTCAATGCCAATTTTTTGTCCCTGTGGCATGGCTGATCGTCTTCGCCCGTCGGGTGGGGTGGTTGGTTGTGTCTGGGATTCCTTTGGTTGATTTCGGAAGATGATGTCATCTTTCGTGTTGATGCCAGTTTTGTGAACCCGGTTGGGTTCGCTTCGTATGGATTGTTCACTGCCGGGCTGTGCTTGGTGGTGGGCGTTGTTCATTTACGGAGAGTTTGATCCTGGCTCAGGACGAACGCTGGCGGCGTGCTTAACAC
>NZ_LUAZ01000055.1:0-23195 GCF_001647255.1 Cellulosimicrobium sp. I38E | reverse complement strand
CGCCCACCCAACCCGTCCACGCGCCGTCGTACCCAAGAACCACGGCTCTACCTCGCGCGACCGGGGTTCTCCCTCGGCAGCCGGGCGGCCGCAGGAGGGTCAATCGAGGCGGTCGGCGCGCCAGAGCTCGGCGGCGTGCTCGAGCTCTTGCGCGGTACGGAGCAGAGAGCCCGCCCCGCGAGTCATGCGGAGCGCGCCGTCCGGGTCGGCGACCTCCCGGGCGTCGGCGTCGAACGCGGCGCCGGTCGCGAGGATCCGGCAGAACGACCCGGCACGCTCGAGCGCGACAGCGAGGTCGCCGGTGAACACGCCGGAGAGCACGGCGTCGGCGAGGTCGCGCACGTCCTGGGGCCCGGGCGGCCGTGGCACGCCGGCGATGGCCTCGTGGACCGGCGCGGCGTCGACCCCGAGCCGGTAGCGCAGCGCCACCGTCTGCGGGTCGCGGCGCACCCATTCGCGCAGCACGTAGAGCCGCCAGAGCGCGCCCGGCAGGGAGTTCGGCGCCGCGTCGGACCACAGGCCGGCGACGACGTCGAGCCCCTCGGTCTCGACGAGGTGGACCAGCCGCTCGACGACCTGGGGGTCCTCGGTGTCGCGCGCGCGGTGCACGATCGCGTGCGCGGTGGTGTGCGCGACCTGGTCGCGCAGCGCGGGGTCGAGCTCGCCGGGGAGCTCGTCGGCGTCGCGCGGGTCGAGCATCGCCGGGCGGCGGGGGCGTTGCGTGCGGTCGGACCGGCCGGGGTCGGGCCGGGGTCCGGGGGTGGTGGAGGCGTCGTCGGGCACGCGCCCAGTCTCCACCCGGCGCGGGGGCGGTCGCACCGGCGCGGCGCCCCGAACGACCCTGCGCGCCCCGGCCCGCGCGCGTGACGTTCGCCGCACCCCGTTCACCGCGCCACCGCGAGCACCCCGTCCTACAGTGACGAAAGGGGCCTCCTACCGGCTCCGGAAGGAGCGGAGGAGAGATGTCGAGCAGCGACGCAGCAGGTCACGGGACCGTGAGCGCACGCAGCGCCCACCGCAAGGCCATCGGTCTGGCCGTCGCCGCCGCGGTCGGCGGCTTCCTCTTCGGCTTCGACAGCTCCGTGATCAACGGTGCCGTCGCCGCGATCGAGGGGCAGTTCGACCTCGACTCCGCGGTCACCGGTCTCGTCGTCGCGATCGCCCTCCTGGGCTGCGCGCTCGGCGCGTGGTCGGGCGGCAAGCTGGCCGACCGCTGGGGCCGCACGCGCGTGATGGTGTTCGGCGCCATCCTGTTCTTCGTCTCCTCGATCCTGTCCGCGATCGCCTGGTCGGCCTTCGACCTCGCGATCTGGCGCTTCATGGCCGGTGTCGGCATCGGTATCGCGTCCGTCATCGCACCGGCGTACATCGCCGAGATCGCGCCGGCCCGCCTGCGTGGCCGCATGGGGTCGCTGCAGCAGCTCGCGATCACGGTCGGCATCTTCGCGGCCCTGCTGTCGGACCAGCTCCTCGCCGAGACCGCCGGCGGAGCCGCCAACGAGCTGTGGTTCGGGTGGGAGGCGTGGCGGTGGATGTTCCTCGTGTGCGTGATCCCGGCGGCCGTCTACGGCATCCTCGCCCTGCGGATCCCCGAGTCCCCGCGCTACCTCGTGGCGAAGGGTCGTGACGACGAGGCGCGCGCCGTGCTGGAGTCGGTGCTCGGACCCGAGGAGGACGTCGACGACCGCATCGCGCAGATCCACCGCTCGATCGCGGTCGACGAGAAGAACGCCCAGGAGGGGACGCTCAAGGGCTCGACGTTCGGGCTCAAGCCGATCGTGTGGGTCGGCATCCTGCTCTCGGTGTTCCAGCAGTTCGTCGGGATCAACGTGATCTTCTACTACTCGACGACGCTGTGGCAGGCGGTCGGGTTCGACGAGAGCCAGTCGTTCCTCGTCTCGACGATCACGTCCGTGACGAACGTCGCGGTGACGTTCATCGCGATCGCGCTCGTGGACAAGGTGGGCCGTCGCCCGATCCTGCTCATCGGCTCGGCGGGCATGACGCTCTCGCTGGGCATCATGGCGCTCGCCTTCACGCAGTCCAGCGGGAGCGGGGACAACATCACGCTGCCCGACCCGTGGGGCCCCATCGCCCTGGTCGCCGCGAACGCGTTCGTCGTGTTCTTCGGGGCCTCGTGGGGGCCGCTCGTCTGGGTGCTGCTGGGCGAGATGTTCCCGAACCGCATCCGCGCGGCCGCGCTCGGCGTCGCGGCGATGGCGCAGTGGCTCGCCAACTTCGCGATCACCCTCACGTTCCCGCCGATGCTGTCGGCGTTCGGCGCCTCGATCCCCTACCTCATGTACGCGATCTTCGCTGCGCTGTCGTTCGTCTTCGTCTTCAGCAAGGTCCCGGAGACCAAGGGCGTGGAGCTCGAGGACATGGGCGACGAGCGCGTGGGTCGCGCCGCGCACTGACGCGTTCGTCCCGGACCCGGGGTCGGTCCTCACGGCACACGCCGGGTGAGGACGGACCCCGGGTTCGGCCGTCTCGAGCCTCGACGGGACGCCCCGGGAATTCCTTGCTCCGGACAATGGTTGCTGACAGCAACTGCAAGGCGTATGCTTGCCTGCAGCAACCAAGGAGTACTCGTGCCCGTCATCACCCCCTCCGCGACCACCGCGGCCCCCGAGCTCGCGCCCGACCCGTCCCCCGCGGCGGGCCTCATCCGCGCGCTCGACGAGCTGGCCCGCGCGCAGCGCGAGTCGGCCGTCCGCATCGCGCGCGACCTCGACATCCCGCGGTCGTCGTTCGGCCTGCTCCGCATGCTCCAGCGGTGCGGCCCCGTCCAGCTCGGGGACGTCGCCGCGAGGCTCCGCGTCGACCTGTCCGTGGCCAGCCGCCAGGTGAGCCACCTGGTCGACGAGGGCCTCGTCCGCCGCACGGTGGACGACGACGACCGGCGCGCCCGGACCGTCGAGCTCACCGAGGACGGGCGGACGCTCGTCCTGCGGGCCTACGAGCACATCGACGCCCTGGCCGCCACGACGTTCGCCGAGTGGCACGACGACGAGATCGTCGAGGCCACGCGCCACATCGAGCGCGTCGCCGCGGCGGTCGTCGCCGGCCACGACGCTCCCCGCACGACCGGGTGACCGACGGCGCCCGGCGGCACCACCGCCGTCGGGCACGCCCTCGACCGCCGACCGCGCCGCCGCGCGACCGGCCACGACCACCTGACACCGCCCCACGACACCGCCGCACGACACGGCCGCTCCGACACGGCCCCGTGAGCAGAAGGAACTCAGCGCCTCATGACCAGCACCACTCCAGAACGCACCGCCCCGCCCGGCGGGACCGAGACGTCCATGACCCGTCGCGAGGTCATGGAGTCCCTCTCCGGGATCCTCCTCGGCATGTTCGTCGCGATCCTCGCGAGCTCGATCGTCTCGAGCTCGCTCCCCAAGATCGTCAGCGACCTGGACGGCTCGCAGTCGTCCTACACCTGGGTCGTCACCTCGACCCTGCTCGCCATGACGATCTCGACCCCGATCTGGGGCAAGCTCGCCGACCTCACCAACCGCAAGGTCCTCATCCAGGTCGCGCTCGTCGTCGCGGTCGTCTCCTCGGCGCTCGCCGGCCTGTCGCAGAACGTCGGCACGCTCATCGCGCTCCGCGCGTTCCAGGGCATCGGCGCGGGCGGCCTCATGGCGCTCGCCACGGTGCTCATCACGGACATCATCTCGCCGCGCGAGCGCGGCAAGTTCATGGGCCTCATGGGCGGCATCATGGCCGTCAGCCAGATCGGTGGCCCGCTCCTGGGCGGCGTGCTCACGGACGCCGTGAGCTGGCGCCTCAACTTCTTCGTCGGGCTGCCGTTCGCGATCGCCGCGATCATCGTGCTCCAGCGCACGCTGCACCTGCCGAAGGTCGCGCGCCGCGTCGTCCGGATCGACTACTGGGGCGCGATCCTCATCAGCGCCGGCGTCTCCTCGCTCCTGCTGTGGGTGACGTTCGCCGGGCAGAACTTCGAGTGGCTCTCGTGGCAGACCTTCGCGATGGTCGGCGGCGCGGTCCTCGCGCTCGTCGGTGCCGTGCTCGTCGAGCGCGTGACCCCCGAGCCGCTCATCCCGCTGCACCTGTTCAAGAACCGCACGTTCGTCCTCGCGGTCGTCGCCTCGGTCGCCGTGGGCGTCGCGATGTTCGGCACCGCCGTGTTCCTCAGCCAGTACATGCAGGTGGCGCGCGGCAAGACCCCGACCGAGTCGGGTCTCCTGACGATCCCGATGATCGTCGGCACGTTCGTCGCGTCGACCCTGTTCGGTCAGCTCATCACGCGCTACGGCCGCTACAAGGCCTTCATGGTGACGGGTGGCGCGGTCCTCGTGGCGTCGCTGTTCGCGCTGTCGACGATCGACTACCACACGAGCTTCACGCTCATCAGCGTCTACCTGTTCTTCCTCGGCGTCAGCATGGGCATGCTCATGCAGAACCTCGTGCTCGCCGTGCAGAACACGCTCGACGTGGACGAGATGGGCGCCGGCACCTCGACCGTCGCGTTCTTCCGCAGCCTGGGCGGCGCGATCGGCGTCTCCGTGCTCGGTGCGGTGCTCGCGACCAAGGTCACGACGTCGATCCAGGACGGCCTGACCAAGCTCGGCATCCCGGCCGACTCGATGGGCGGCGGCAACGCCGTACCCGACGTCTCGACCCTGCCCGCGCCGATCAAGGACCTCGTCGAGAAGTCCTACGGCGACGGCATCGCCGAGATCTTCCTCGTCGCCGTGCCGCTCGCGCTCGTCGCGCTGATCGCGGTGTCGTTCCTCAAGGAGGTGCCGCTCGGCACCAAGACCGGCCTGCAGGAGCGCCTCGAGAAGGAGGCGGCCCTGCTCGGCTCGGACGCCCCGGTCGACGCGACCCCGGGCCGTGTGACGCCGGCCGAGGAGACGGAGTCGACGCTCCTCGAGGCGTACGAGCCCGCGGGCGTCGTCGACGAGGCGGGGACGCGCTCCTCGCGCTGACCCACCCCGCACGCGAGTGCATGGAACAGGCGGTCTCGAATCGGTTCGGGGCCGCTTGTTTCATGCATTCAGCGTGTTGGTCGGTCGTCCAGCGGGTGAGGTTTTCCGGACGAGCGTGACCGCGTGCCGTCCCGGGCGTCATGATGGGCGTGTGCCCGCCGAGACCGCTCCCACCCGCACCGTTCCCGACGCCACCCGCGACGCCGAGCCGGACGTCGCGTACGTCGACCTCGAACGCGAGCTGCGGGTCCTCCTGCGCCGCGGCGGTGCGGCGGCGACCGCCATGGCGCGCCGGATCCACCCGGACCTCGAGGCGAGCGCGTACCCGCTCCTCGCGCACATCGCCGACCACCCCGGGATCCGCGGGTCGGACCTCGCCGCGCACTTCGGCGTCGGGCGCGCGACGATCTCGCGCCAGCTCAGCAGGCTCCACGCCCTGGGCCTCGTCGCGCGCGAGGTCGACCCCGACGACTCGCGCGGCCAGCTCATCACGCTCACGCCCGACGGCGAGGCCCGGCTCCACGCCGCGCACAGCGGCCGGGTCATCTCGATCACGGAGGCGCTCGAGGGCTGGGACCGCGCCGACGTCGCGACGCTCGCGGCGCTGCTGCACCGCTACTCCGACGACGTCGTGCGCTGGGCCGCGAACCGGTGACGCCTCGCGCTGACCTCGCGTGACGGCGCCCGACGGCGCGCGCTCGCCCCGCCCCGGTGTCTCGCCGGTACCCACGCGGCCCCGCCGACGGCGCCTCGTCGTCGCCCTGGTGCTCGGGGCCGTCGTGCTCGCGGGGTTCCTCGTCGCGACGCGCGTGCCCGACCCGTGGGGGGACGTCGGCGGTGACGTCCTCTACGCCGTCGCGACCTACGTGCTCGTGGTCCTCGTGCTCGCGCGCACCCGCCCGCTCGTCGCGGGCTCGCTCGCGCTCGGCTGGTGCTGGGCGGTCGAGGCGCTCCAGGCAACGGGGCTGGCCGCCGCCGTGAACGACGCGGTCCCGCCCGCGGCGTGGCTGCTGGGCAGCACGTTCGCGGTGCGGGACCTGGTCTGCTATCTCGTGGGCGTCGGCCTCGCGTGCGCGGTCGACACGTGGGCCGTCGCCCGGTCGGTCACTCCTCGCCGGCCTGGAAGGTCAGGCTGACCGAGTTCATGCAGAACCGGTCGCCCGTCGGGGTCTGGGGCGCGTCGTCGAACACGTGGCCCAGGTGCGAGCCGCAGCGCGCGCAGCGCACCTCCGTGCGCACCATGCCGTGGCTGCGGTCGGTGAGGAGCTCGACGCGGTCGCCCGCGAGCGGGCTGAAGAAGCTCGGCCACCCGCAGTGCGAGTCGAACTTGGTGTCCGAGCGGAACAGCTCGTTGCCGCACGCGCGACACGCGTAGACGCCGACGCGCTTCTCGTCGAGCAGCTCGCCCGTCCAGGCGCGCTCCGTCCCCGCCTGCCGCAGCACGGCGAACTCCTGCGGGGACAGCTCGGCACGCCACTCGGCGTCGGTCTTCACGACGTCGTAGGGCTGGTTCTCGTGGGTCTGGCTGGTCATGATCCACCTCCGACGATCCCAACCGCGAGCAGAGCCCCGGTGTTCCCGCCACACCCACCCGCTGAGTGCATGAAATAGTCGCGGCCGAATCGGTTCGACCGCGACTATCTCATGCACTCAGCGTTGGGGGGCGTCAGCGCGGGGTGGAGGTCGAGTAGACCGTGCCCGAACCGCCGGCGGGGCGCTGCGCGCGACCGCGGCCGCCGCGACGACGGCCGCCGCCCTGACCCGCCGCGCTGTTCCCGGTGCTCGAGGCGCCGCGTCCGTCCCGGCCGCCCTCGGGACGACCCGCACCCGCCGGGCGCTGACCGCCCTGGCCGCGCTGCGCCGTCGTGCCCTGACCGGCGCCCTGGGCCGCGGGACGACCGCCACCCTGACCGCCACGGTTGCGGCGCGACGCGCGCGACCCGCCGTTGGTGGACGTGGTGCCACGCTTCGCCTGCGTCTGGGGCGGCGTGATGTCCGCCGGGCGCACGTACGCCGCGACCTCGCCGACGAGGCCCTTGATCGTCGCGTCGCCGGGGGCGACGGGCTTCGGCTGAGCCGTGATCTTCGCCTTGCGCGTGAGGTCGCGCACGTCGCCGCGCTGCTCCGGGAGCATGACGGTGACGACGACGCCCTCCGACCCGGCGCGCGCGGTGCGGCCCGAGCGGTGCAGGTACGCCTTGTGCTCGGCCGGCGGGTCGACGTGCACGACGAGCTCGACGTCGTCGACGTGGATGCCGCGCGCCGCGATGTCCGTCGCGACGAGCACCTTCACCGCGCCCGAGGAGAACGCCTCGAGGTTGCGCTCGCGCGCGCCCTGGCCGAGGTTGCCGTGCAGGTCGACGGCGGGCACGCCCGCCGCGGTGAGCTGCTTCGCGAGCTTCTTCGCCTGGTGCTTGGTGCGCATGAACAGGACGCGGCGGCCGGTGCCCGACGCGAGCTCGTGCACGATCTGCTTCTTCGCGTCCGCGTCGCGCACCGCGAGGATGTGGTGCGTCATCTGCGGGGGCGCGGCCGCGGCGTCGTCCACCGAGTGGCGCACCGGGTTGCTGAGGTAGCGCTTGACGAGCTGGTCCACGCCGTTGTCGAGCGTCGCGGAGAACAGCATGCGCTGCCCCTGCTTGGGGGTCTTGTCCATGATGCGCTTCACGCCGGGCAGGAACCCGAGGTCGGCCATGTGGTCGGCCTCGTCGAGCACGGTGATCTCGATGGCGTCGAGCGTGAGCAGGCGCTGGTTGAGGAGGTCCTCGAGGCGGCCGGGGCACGCGATGACGATGTCCACGCCCTTGTCGAGCGCGGCGACCTGGCGCGACTGCGCGACGCCGCCGAAGATCGTCGTCGTCACGAGGCCGAGCGCCTTGGCGACCGGCTCCATCGTGGCGTTGATCTGGTTGGCGAGCTCGCGCGTCGGGCACAGCACGAGGGCGCGGGGTCGGCGCGGCTGGCGCGACGACTTGGCCCACGACAGGCGCGAGACGGTCGGCAGCGAGAACGCGAGCGTCTTGCCGGAGCCCGTGCGGCCGCGGCCGAGGACGTCACGGCCCTTCAGCGAGTCGGGCAGCGTGGCGGTCTGGATCGGGAACGGGGAGTCGATGCCCTGGCGCGAGAGCTCGCGCACGACAGGGGTGGGCAGGCCGAAATCGGCAAAGGAAGTCACAGGTGATGGGCCTCTCGGGGCTCAAGGTCGGGGTCCGCCGCACGCAATCCGGGGGGATCTCCACGACGCGGGGCGCGCGGGATCGCGCTGCCCTCGTACCTCCAGTGTCTCATGCCCGACGCCGGAGCACGGGTGAGGTGCGTCTCGTCGCGTCGTCCGCGGGCACAGCAGGCTGTGGTGGAATGGCGCGCGTGCCCGCGCTGACGCCCTCCCTCGCCGTAGCCCGAGCCGTGCTGTCCGACGGCGGCACCACCTCGGGGGGCGACGTCGCCTCCTCCGTGGGGGACGTCGTCGGGCGGGTGTGGGAGGCCGCGACGACGCCCGTCGCTCCCCCGGCGACCGCCGTCGTCGTGGCGATGGGCGCGCTCGCCCTGGCGGTCGTGCTCGTCACGCCGGTCTGGCGCGTCGCGCGGCACGTCGTGACGATCGCGCACGAGGCGTCGCACGCGCTCGCCGCGCTGCTCACCGGCCGGCGCCTCTCGGGCATCCGGCTGCACTCCGACACGTCCGGGCTCACCGTCTCGTCGGGCCGGCCCCGCGGGTTCGGCATGATCCTCACGGCGTTCATGGGCTACGTCGGCCCGGGCCTCATCGGGCTCGGCGCCGCCGCGCTCCTGCGACAGGGCTACGCCGTCGGGCTGCTGTGGCTGCTCGTCGTGCTGCTCGCCCTCATGCTGCTGCAGATCCGCAACTGGTTCGGGCTGTGGTCGGTGCTCGTCACGGGCGCCGCGCTGGTCGGCGTGTCGTGGTGGGCGTCGCCCGACGTGCAGAGCGCCGTCGCCTACGCGGTGACGTGGTTCCTGCTGCTCGGCGCGGTCCGGCCGGTGCTCGAGCTGCAGAGCGAGCGGTCGCGCGGACGGGCGGCGACGTCCGACGCCGACATCCTCGCGCGGCTCACGCACGTGCCCGGGCTGTTCTGGGTCGGGGTGTTCCTCGTTGTCACGCTCGGCGCGGCGGTGCTCGGCGGGTCGTGGATCGTGGGTCCGGCGGCCTGAGCCGACCTCCCGGACACGACGACGGGCCGCCCGCCGGAGCGGACGGCCCGTCGTGCGACCGAGGACGCGCCTGGAGGAGGAGGACGCGTCGTCGAGATCGTCCGGCGCGGGCGCCGGTAGAACTGGTGGGTCAGCCCTGAGGAGTCAGGACGAACGCCGGGCCCTGCGCGTTCGGGTCCGTGTCGAGCGTGAGGTTCGAGAGCGTCGGGGCCGTGGCGGACTCCACGAACACCTTCGCCTCGCCGTCCTCGACGACCGTGTCGTCGGGCTGCGGGGCGGGCACGAGCGCGAGCTCGAAGCTGCCCGCCTGGTCCGCGGACTCGGCGATCCGCAGACCGCCTCCCTCGGGGACACCGGCCTGGGTCTGCAGGTCGTGGACAGCGGTACGGGCGTTGTCGGTCAGGGTGAGCACGAGAGCTCCTCTCGTCGCCGGGCGGAACCCTGCGGGACACGTCCGTGCGGCCCACGCCTGGCCGGCGTGACCTGCCGTCGGTGCACCCTCCCGCGGGCTCCTCGGTCCACTCCACCGAAACAAGAACGCGCGCCGCTCGCAAGCGAATCGCCCGTTTCTCACCGAATTTCTCACGGAGCAAGACTGCGCGTGACAGCGCTCCATGACCCACGTAGGGTCCGCGCCCGCGCGCACAGCGGGCCTTCGGAGCGAGTTCGGCAGCTCCTGCCCAGATCGGCGAGCCGGGTTGCCGATCTCGACCAGGGCTGCCGACGTCGATGCGAACTGCCGACTCGGCCCGCGGGTAGCCTGTGCGTGGGCGCTGGTCGGCGTCCAGGGCCTCTAGCTCAACTGGCAGAGCTGCGGACTTTTAATCCGTAGGTTGTGGGTTCGAACCCCACGGGGCCCACCACGACCATGGGAATCGCAACGATCTGCGGGGCGCTGGTTCGCCGCAGGCCGATGTTCACCCCCAAAGCCTCTTTCGACCTGCGGACATGGCGGGCTTACGCGCCGTCGAGGGCCAGCACCACGAGACCGAGAACCACGGCTGCCGCGGCAAGGGGCCAACCCCAGGTCGCGAGCGAACGACGCAGTCGTGGGTCCTGCGTGACCACGTAGGCCGAGCGCAGGAGCACCGCAGCGAGCAGCGCCGTGACCAGCGCGAGCAGCAGCAGGACATCGACGAGCACGGGCACACTCTTTCACGCCACAGCCCTGCCCGGACCTCACCGATGAGTACCCCACCGCGCCCCGGATCGATCCAGCGCGGACAGCCACCCACACAGGGCGTAGAGCCCGAAGAGCGTCACCGCGACCACCGGGAGCGCGAACCCCCACCAGAACCACGGCTCGACCGGTACGCCCAGCAACATGGCGACACTCCCGAGAGCGCCGCCGCAAGACGACGCCAGGAGAAGCAACGCCACGAGCAACACCGGTCGCAGCCACAGCCGCTCCCACGGCAGTCCGTCCACCCATCGGTACGCGACGGCAGACCAGTCGAGAAGCTGACGACCGAGGCGGGTCGATCGCCGCTGGGGCTCCAGGTGCCGGGGAGTCATAGGACGCCCCCGCGACCACCGCGAGGCGTCGCTTCCGGGACGGCCCGCACCCGCAATCGGACCTTTCGCCGCATCATCGGGCGCGACGGCGGAGGACGAGATGCTCCAGGGCCACCAGGACCGCGCACCCGAGCAGCACGACGGCGATCACGGTCCAGTTGGCCTGGACGCATGCGTCGGTCGCGTCGGACGACAGCGGGTTCAGCCCGCCGAGGGGCTCCTCGATGCACGTGTACCGCTGTCCGTCGTCGGTGACGTCGCGAGGCGCCACGGTCACGAGCATCAGGACCAGCACGAGCACGGCGGTCGTGGCGGCGAGAACGGTGCGGGACCGGCGACCGGGGGCACCACGGCGCTGCACCGCCGGCCACACCGCGGCGACCAGGAGTGCGAGGAACGCGCACAGCACGAGGATCGTCCACATCGGTTGCCCGAGCGTACCGGGTGCAGAGGAACCGATACTGGCGCCGGGCGGCGCGTCGCGTGCGCCGTGTGTTCATCCGCTGTTGGTTGTACGCCGCGCCGCGGGGCCGGAGCGTCGGGTCATGGCGATCGAGGACGAGGACCGCGAGATCGACGTCGTGGTCGAGCGGATCAGTGCGCGCTTCCCGGAGGTGCCGGTGGACGACGTGCGCGACCAGGTGCTCGCGGAGCTCGGGCGGTACCAGACCGCGCACGTCCGCGACTTCGTGCCGGTGCTCGTGGAGAACGCGGTGACGGACGTGCTCCGGTCGGGCAGCCGACCGCCCCGGCCCGCACGGAGGTCGCCGCCGCCCGACCGATGAGTCGGCGTGTGGGCGACCGTCGGTAGGTTCACCGGCGGGTCGAGCGGCCCGCCCCCGACGACGAGGAGCACGCATGTCCTTCCAGGCCTATCTCGACGCGGTCGAGGACAAGACCGGCCTCACCCCGCGCCAGCTGGTCGACCTCGCGCACGAGCGCGGGTTCGACGAGTCCACGAAGGCCACGCCGATCCTCGAGTGGCTCAAGGACGACTATGGCCTGGGGCGCGGGCACGGCATGGCGATCGTGCACGTCATCACCAAGGGGCCGCAGATCTCCTCGAAGCATGTGGGGTCAGACGGCACGCATCGCGACGAGTCCGACACCCTGTGGCTCGACGGCAAGGCGACCAAGCCCGCCTGACCTGCGCGCACCGGTGCCCGACGACGTCCCGCGAGCGGGCGGCGTCGGGCACCGGACGTGCTTCCAGGTCAGGGACCGGGCGGGGTCAGAACGACCAGCGCTGGGCCTCGGTCTGGTTGCACGTCCAGAGCTGGACCTTCTGGCCGTCGCGGAGCGGCGCGCCGCCCTGGGCGTCGAGGCACTTGCCGGACTGCGGGTTGCGCAGCGCCTGGGTGCCGGAGTCGTAGACCCACTTCTGGGCGCCCGTCCCGTTGCACGTGTAGATCCAGATGACGGTACCGTCCGCGGTCCCGCTGCGGGCGACGTCGAGGCACTTGCCCAGCGCCCGCACGGTTCCGTCGGACCCGCGCGTCCACTGCTGCGCCGCGTTGCCGCTGCAGGTCGCGAGCTGGACCTGGTTGGTGTCGGTCGGGTCCGCCCACGGCACGTCGAGGCACAGCGCGGTGCCGGCGCGGATCGTCCCGGTGCCGGTCGGCAGCCCGCCGCCGGGGTTCGGCTGCTCGGTGCCGCCTCCTCCGTCGCCGAGAGGCGTCGCGGTGCCCGTGAACGGGTCGAGCTTGATGTACGCGGCCTGCGGGTTGCCGTCGTGGACGAGCGACTCGTGCGCGCCGACGTCGTCGAACGCGAACGCGTACGCCTTGCCGTTCGCCATCTGCTGGTGCGCGAGCTTGGCGTAGACGTTGGTCCGGGCGTCCTGGTAGAAGCCGGCGTTGCTCGCGTCGGGCTGGTTCGGGTTGCTCAGCGCCGTGGTGCGCACGAGCGCGGCGCACAGCGTGCGGGCGATGGGCCCGACGACGTGGTCGTTCGGCGCCTGGAGGTCCTTGTGGCACCCGTAGACGCTCGACGCGTCGGGCTTCTTGAAGGCCGCGACCTCCTGCCCGGAGCCGTTCCTGAACCGGAACCAGTCGCCGTCGACCCGGCCGCGGAACTGCGTCCCGGGCTCGTGGGAGAACGGCGTGATCACCATGTCGCGCGTGCGGTAGGAGTTCCACACCTCGGTGACGTACGAGTCGATCGACGCCGAGGAGATCTTGCCGACGTCGATCCCGTGCGACGGGTTGAGCGCGCGCAGGCGGCTCCCGTCGGGGGCGCGCTGCACGAGCCCGCCCCACCCCGCGCTCTCGAGGGCCGTGTAGAACGCCTCGTAACCGTTCGGCTTGAGCATGCCCGTGCTGAGGACCTGCCCGTCGGCGCGCTTGACGCCCACCTGGTACGGCGCGGACCAGTGGTCCACCTGCGTGCTGTTGATCCACAGCCCGTTGTCGTTGAGCGTGTACTCGGTCCAGTTGAAGAGGATGTTCCGGTTGGGGTCGGAGTCGTTCTGGACCGCGGGCTGCACGAGGCGCCCGTCCAGCACGATCTGGAACGTCATCTTCTGGCCGTACGAGTAGTAGACGCGCCCGGACAGCTTCGGGAGCTGGATCGTCACGGACTGGCCGGGCCCGGGACCCGCGATCGACGCGTCGGGTGCCGGGACGGGCACGGGCCCGACCCCGCCGGGCCACGGGTGGAACGTGCCGCCCGCGTCGGCCCAGCCGGCGACGCCGTCGCGCTCGCCGAGGACGTACAGGTAGATCGGCCCCTTGCCCGAGTCGTTGGTGATCGTGAGCGGGATGGTCGCCGGGACCGCGCTCGCGGGGGCCGCCGCACCGACGACCGCCCCGCTCACCGCGAGGACCGCCGCGCACAGCGCGGCCCACGCTCGTCTGCTTCTTCTCCGCCTGTCGAGATTCATGCCGGATCTGCTCCTTGTTCGGTTACTTCGTCGTCACCGCACTCGCCGGACCGGCCCGGCGACAGCGCCGTCCCACACCGGCGTGGGAGCGCTGCCACGACCGTAGCGGACGGATGCCACGGACGCCAGGGAGCGCTCCCACGACCTCGCCGCACAGGTCCACAGCGCCCGTGCTCGCGTGGCACCTAGACTCGAACGAGTGCAGTGCCACCACTACGACGCCGGCCGGTGCCGGTCGTGCAGCCTCCTCGAGCTGGCGTACCCGGCGCAGCTCACCGGCAAGCAGGAGCACTGCGCCGACCTCCTCGCGCCGCTCGCGCCCGACCTGACCTGGCTGCCCACCGTCGAGTCCGCGGAGTCGGGCTTCCGCAACAAGGCGAAGATGGTCATCACGGGCACGACGGACGCCCCGGTGCTCGGCATCCTCGGCGAGGGCGGCGGCGTCGACCTCACCGACTGCCCGCTCTACCCGGCCGCGCTCCAGGCGTCGTTCCCGGCGTTCGCGGAGTTCGTGACGCGCGCGCGGCTCGTCCCCTACGACGTGCGCGCGCGCCGCGGCGAGCTCAAGTACCTGCTGGTCACGCTCTCCCCCGACGGCGACCTCATGGCGCGGTTCGTCCTCCGATCCACGGAGTCGCTCCCCCGGGTCCGCAAGCACCTGCCGAGCCTGCTCGACGCCCTGCCGTCGCTCCGCGTCGTCTCCGCGAACCTGCACCCCGAGCACAAGGCCGTGGTCGAGGGCGAGACGGAGATCCTCCTCACGGACGCCGAGACGCTGCGCATGCGCGTCAACGGGATCGACCTGCACCTGCGCCCGCAGAGCTTCTTCCAGACCAACACCGACGTCGCCGCCGCGCTCTACCGCCAGGGCCGCGAGTGGGTGGACGACGCCGCGCCCGCCACGGTCTGGGACCTCTACTGCGGGGTGGGCGGGTTCGCGCTGCACGTCGCCGGTCCGGACCGGGACGTCGTCGGTGTCGAGACGAGCGCCGAGGCGGTGGCGAGCGCGCGGCTCACCGCGCGGGACGCCGGCCTCGACCGCACGACGTTCCTGGCCCAGGACGCGACGGCGTTCGCGCTGTCGCGGCAGGACGTGCCGGACCTCGTCGTCGTCAACCCGCCACGTCGCGGGATCGGGGAGACGCTCAGCACGTGGCTCGAGGAGTCCGGCGTCGGGCACGTCGTCTACTCGAGCTGCAACGCGACGTCGCTCGCGCGCGACCTCGCGCTCATGCCGTCGCTGCGCCCGCGGGCCGCGCGTGTGCTCGACATGTTCCCGCAGACGTCGCACTACGAGGTCGCGGTCCTCCTCGAACGCGGCTGACCGCGGCGTCGGGGCAACGCTGCTCCGAGATCGACCCGTGCGGCCGAGATCGACCCTCCGAAGGCCGATCTGGCGACGGGCGGGTCGAGCTCGCGGTCAGGGTCGCTCGCCTGCGCGGCGCGCGGCCTCGACGGCGGAGGTCTCCAGCCGCTCGCGGTAGGCCGTCCACTCGTCGTCGTCGAGCGCGGGCAGGTTGCCGCGATCGTCACCCGCCGCGCCGTCGACGAGCTCGCGGACGATGTCGGCGTGGCCGGCGTGGTGCGCCACCTCGTCGAGCACGTGGACGAGCGCGAGGAACAGCGTGATCTCCCGACGCTCCGGCGGCCACCACGGCACCTCGCCGCGCGCGTCGAGCTCGAGCTCGGCCACGGTCGCGTCGCACAGCGCCGACGAGCGGCGGAAGAGCTCGAGGATCTCCTCGCGCGACTCGTCCGCCGTGGCCCACATGTCCGCGTTGACCTCGGCGTCGTCGGCGAACCAGGGCAGGTTCAGGTCGTGCGTGCGGCCGAAGGCCTCGTGCAGGTACCCGACCTGCACGCTCGCGACGTGCTTCACGAGACCGAGCAGGTTGGTGCCCGTCCGGGTGAGCGGACGACGCACGTCGTGCTCGCCCAGGCCCTCCGCTCGCGCCAGCAGCACCTCCCGCTCGCGCGTGAGGTAGCGCTGCAGCGTTGCCTTGGGGTCGAGGTCCGGAGGTGTCGTGGCGCCCATCCCTCGGACGCTACTCCCGCCCTCCCACGGCGGTGCCAGACTCGGCCCATGGGCACCGTGCACGCAGAGATCACCGACCGGCTGGCATCGTTCGTCCTCGCGCAGCCCGTGTTCTTCGTCGGTACCGCCCCGCTCGCGGCGGACGGCCACGTCAACGTCTCGCCCAAAGGCATGGCGGGCACGTTCGTCGTGCTCGACCCGCACCGCGTCGCCTACCTCGACTACACCGGGTCGGGCGCGGAGGCTCCCGCGCACCTGCGGGAGAACGGCCGGATCGTCGTGATGTTCTGCGCGTTCGCCGGGCCGCCCAACATCGTCCGGTTCCACGGCACCGGCCGATACGTCGAGGCCGGGAGCGAGGAGTTCGACGCGCTGCGCGGGCACTTCGCCAAGGCGGAGACCGCCGGGCAGCGCGGGATCGTCGTCGTCGACGTCACGCGCGTCTCCGACTCGTGCGGGTTCTCCGTCCCGCACCTCGAGCTCGTCGAGGACCGCGACCTGCTCGACCGCTGGGCCGGTCGCAAGACGCCCGAGCAGCTCGACGACTACCGGGTCACCAAGAACTCCACGAGCATCGACGGCCTCCCGGCGATCGGCGAGCCCGCCGCACCTGTCAGCACGTCGTCGCGGTCGAGCGCGACCTCTCGCTGACGGGTCGAGGCGTCCGCCACCTGCCGGCGCGTCGTCGCGCGACTGCGCGAGCAGGTGCCGACGGTCCGATGGTCCGTCACGTGCCGGGCGCCGTCGCGTCGAGGTAGGCCCGGCCGCGCGGGGAGAGGCGGTAGCCGACGTCGAGGCTCTCGGTGAGGCCGAGCTCCTTGAGCCGGCGCACGCGCACCTTGAAGTCGTCGCGCGCCATCCCCAGTCCTGCGGCGAGCTCCCGCGCGACGACGCCCTCGTTCGCCGCGACCAGCTCGAGGTACTGCCGGGTCCACGGCGCGGCGGCGGCGCGGTCCTTGCGCGCGAGGCTCGCACGGATCTGCTCGACGGCGGCCGCGTCCAGGTCGGCGTCCTCGCGCAGCGCGACGCGCGGGTCGGGCCCCGCGAGCCGGATGCCCACGCGGTACAGGTCGCCCTCGCGCGCCGCGCCGCGGGCGAGCACGCG
Organism: Cellulosimicrobium sp. I38E; assembly: GCF_001647255.1. Taxonomy (NCBI): domain Bacteria; kingdom Bacillati; phylum Actinomycetota; class Actinomycetes; order Micrococcales; family Promicromonosporaceae; genus Cellulosimicrobium; species Cellulosimicrobium sp. I38E. The sequence continues at coordinate 6,528 of NZ_LUAZ01000055.1, read as the reverse complement.
CTCCGGGGAGGCCATGCCCGCGAGCCGCGCGTCGTCGTCGGACACCTGCGGCTCGCCGTCCGGGGCGACGGGTACGCGCTCGACCGACGTCACCTCGACGACCCCGATCCGCGTCCGCTGGAGCGTCCCGACCTTCACGCGCGGCGTCGTCCAGCGGCGGAACGCGAGGGTCACGGTCCCGTCCTGGAGGCCGCGCAGCGTGCGGGCGTCGAGGAGCACGCCTCCGAGCGTACGACGGCGCGGCCCCGGTCGGGTGGGATCAGGCGAGCTCGGGGCGGCGGGCGACGGTGAGGACGTGGGTGTCGGGCCAGTCGACGGGCTCGCCGGTCGCGGCGTCGTGCAGCGCGGCGACGGGCGCGAGGGCGTGCTCGACGACCCACTCGTTGCGCCACGCGCCGCTGCCCGGCTCGAGCTCGAAGCCGGCGTCCGCGAGCAGGTCCGCCCACCGCGGGCCGCTGAGGTCGCAGAACCGCTCGTGGCACTCGGACAGCCAGTTGTCGACGTAGTCCTTGCGGGTCAGGAACTCCATGGCCTCGCGCAGCGTGAGCCGCCACGACCCGGGGCCGAGCCGTTCGGGCGCGAACGCGGCGCCGGACAGGCGCGGGAAGTCGTACGCGAACTGAACGAGCCGGGCGTCGGTGGACAGCGCCCCGACCCAGGAAGCGACGTCCGCGCGCGCGAGGTCGTCGAGGTCCGTGCGCGCCCCGCCGGGCCCGTCCCCGGCGGCCGCGGCGCCGTCGTCGGTCCGCAGCGTGAGCACGACGACGCGGTCCGGCTCGGCAGGACCGCACACGTCCGAGTTGATCCACACGCCACCGGGTCGGGTGTGGGCGTGGACGCGGCGCGCGAAGGTCTCGACGTCGCGGACACCCGCGCCGTACGACGACACCTCGTGCGTGAGCGCGATCGTCAGGGTGGTGTCGACGGTCGCGTCGGGCATCACGGACCGGTCGAGGATGTTGGCCTGCACGAACCAGACGTGCGGGTTCGCGAACGCGCCCTGCGCCTTCTTGTGCTCGGCCTCGGCGACGAGGTGCCGCGCGACGTCGACCCCGAACAGGTCCGACTCGTGCAGGCGCGGCTCGCGCGCGACGTGCTCGAGCAGGCCGCCGGTCGCGCAGCCGATGTCGACGATCCGGCCGGGCCGCACGTGCGGCGCCACCTGGGCCCACTTGCGCGCCGACGCGTCCTCGAACGCGGCGGCGTACGTGCGGTAGTCGCGCGTCGAGGTGAGGTCGCCGTCGCCGGCGACGACCGGGTCGGCGAAGATCCGCCGCACGTCGTCGACGAACCGGTAGCGCGCGTAGAACCCGGGCACGGCCGGGTGCGCGACCTCTCGCCAGCGTTCGTCCCCCGCGGCGATCTGCTCGACGACGTCCCACGGCCGGGCGGGCGGCTCCCCGCCGGGCTCGGCGGCGTCGAGCTCCACGCCCGCGACGCGGTAGCCGAGCGCGCGGTAGGCGTCGACGAGCGCCGGGGTCGAGCACGCGACGACGGTGTCGGCGGGGTCGGGCGCGATCCCGGTCGCCGTCGCGACGCTCGTCACGACGAGGTGCGCGAACCGGTCGTCCGGCGCGACGTCGGGCACGGGGACGACGACGGACGCGAGCCCCTCCCGGGTGGTGACGTTCTCGACGAGCGCCTCGCGACGGTGGCCCGGCAGCGGGTTGCGGCGGGTGCCCGCATGGTTCGCGGACGTGACGACCCAGACGACCTCGACGTCCGGGGCGCAGCGCACGCGGCGCCCGTCGAGGTCGCGGACGAGCCCGGCACGCAGCGCCCGGAGGTAGTCGACCTGGTAGCGCGTGACGACGTGGTGACGGCCCGGGAACAGGACACGGCGGACGGGGGTGCCGTCGGGGGTCGGGTGCACCCGCACACCGTGCGGGGTGACCGCGCCTCGGTGCAAGCCGTCTCACGGCTCGGCACACGCCGCCGTCGGTGTGTTCGCTCTCCGTGAAGCCCGCCGACCAGAGAACCCGCAGGTCGACGGGGTGCAGGTGGGCGAGCGCTCCCCGATCGGACGATCCTGGACGACCGTCCACGATGCGGAGCACAGGGGACGTATGGGACGGTGTCCGCGATGTTCTGGATCGTGGCAGGGGCTGTGCTCGTCGTGTCCGGCCTCGCGATCGCCGCGACGGCCGCCCGCGGCGTGCGCCGAGCCGGGTCCACCGGGGCGAACGGGATGGCCATCGCCGTCGGCGGGGGCCTCGTGATCTGGGGCGCGATCGCCCTGACCGTCGGGCTCCTCACGCAGGACTGAGCGCCGTCCCCCGCGCGTCGACGACCTCCGCACCGGACACCACCCCGGAGAGCCCACGCCGTCCGCGCGTGAACGGGACCGCGACGACCGACACCACGGCGAACAGCCACGCGACCGGCGCGGCCACGTCGCCCGCGACCGCGAGCGCCGTCGGGACGTCCGTCGGCAGGTCGGAGAGCAGGCCCAGCGCTCCCCACAGCGCGCCCCCGGCCGCCGCGCGGGCCACGCGCTGCGCCGTCGTGCCGGGACGGCCTCCCCAGCGCGGCGCGAGCCACACGGTCCGCTGCCCCCACGACGCGCCGCTGCCGAGGAACGTCGGCACCACGAACACGAGCACGAACGGGACCAGCGTGCCGAGCAGCCACTGCGGCCAGTCCGACCCGTCGGGGAGGGGCTGCCCGAGCGCGAAGAGCACCGTGCGGTAGGCCACCTGGAGCACGACGCCCAGCGCGGTGACGAGCAGCGCGTCGAGCAGCATCCCCAGCCAGCGGCGCCAGACGGTCACCGCCCGCGCCTCCTCGCGGCGCGCCTCGAGCTCCGCCGCGCGCGGCATCCACCGCAGCAGGAGCGGGGCCGCGAGCGCCCCGAGGAACGCTCCGAGCGTGTTGGTCAGCACGTCGTCCACGTCGGCCACCCGGTACGAGCACGGGATGAGCCCGAAGATGCCGGTGTACTGCGTCGTCTCGATGAGCACCGACGCAGCCAGCCCGGAGAGCGTCGCGACGACGACGCCGCGCCCGAGGTAGCGCCGCACGAGGAGTCCCCACGGGACGAACAGCACGACGTTGAACACGACCTGGAGCACGGCCGCGCTGCGCAGGGTAGCGCCGGGGCCGAGGCCCGCGGTGTCGCGACGGATGTCGGCGAGCGAGTGGAACGGCACGAGCTCGGCGCCGGCGACGCCGTACTGGGCGCACCACTCGGCGAGGTCCCCGCTCGGGAGCGGCAGGAGCGTGTACGCGACGAGGGCCACCCCGTAGATGGCGACGGCCGCGGCACCGATCAGGCGTCGGCCGCTCAGCCCGCCGTACCGGCGCGACTGCCACGCGAGCGCGGGCACGAGGAACGCCGCGAAGAGCAGCGCACCGCCGATCACGCCGACGTACGCCGGCCATGTCCACCGGTCGATCACGCGCGCCCCCCGGCGGGCTCGGGGACAGGTCGGCGGGTGCGGGTACTCGTCACGCGCTCCAGTATCGGGTCGGCTCCCCCCGCACCGCGCACCGGCGTCTCGTCGCGACACCTCGCTCCGGCGCGCTCCGGCACCTCGCTCCGGCACAACGCTCCACGCCTCCCGGGCGAGCACCGACGACGACCGGCCCCGCCGGTGAGGACCTTCGGCGCGGCGTGACGGTCGAACCCCGACCTACCGTGGAGGTGCGGTCGGTCGCCACGGCCCGCCGAGGTCTCACCGAGGACCGGTCCGGGGACCGCCCGCCGCGCACCGAGCGGTGCGCGCGGCCCGACGGACGAGGTGAGGACGATGAAGGCGGCGCGGTACCACGGCAAGGAAGACCTCCGGATCGAGGACGTCCCGGAGCCCGAGACCCGGCCGGGGACCGTGAAGATCCGGCCCGCGTGGACGGGGATCTGCGGGTCCGACCTCCACCTCTACCTCGAGGGCCCGTTCCCGCCGGCGCCGTCCGAGACGCAGCCGCACCCGCTGTCGGGCGAGACGCTGCCCGTCGTCTTCGGCCACGAGTTCTCCGGGGTCGTCGAGGAGCTCGGCGAGGGCGTCGAGGGGCTCGCGGTCGGGGACGCGGTCGTCGTCGAGCCGTTCATGGTGTGCGGCGAGTGCCCGCCGTGCCGCGACGGCCTCTACAACGCGTGCGTGAAGATGGGGTTCATCGGCATCTCCGGGCGGGGCGGCGGGCTGTCCGAGCACATCGTCGTCGAGCGGCGGTGGGTGCACCCCGTCGGCGACGTCCCGCTGGACCAGGCGGCGCTCATCGAGCCGCTCGCGGTCGCGTACCACGGGGTCCGGCTGTCCGGTGCCAAGGCGGGCGACACCGTGCTCGTCGGCGGCGCGGGGCCGATCGGCCTGCTCACGTGCGCCGTGCTGCACGCGATCGGGGCGCGCGCGGTCGTCACGGAGGTGAGCGGGGCGCGCAAGGCCAAGGCCCTCGAGACCGGGGTGGCCGACGACGTGCTCGACCCGCGCGAGGTCGACGTCGCCGCGCGCGTCCTCGAGCTCACCGACGGCCGGGGCGCGGACGTGGCGATCGAGTGCTCGGGCGCGCAGCCGGTGCTCGACACCCTGACCCACGCGCTCAAGGCGGGCGGGACGCTGCAGATCGTCGCGCTGTTCTCCGCGCCGCCGACCCTCGACGTCATGACGGTGCTGCTGCGCGAGCTCACCATCAAGGGCGCCATCGGGTACGCGGACGACCACCCGGCAGTCATCCGGCTCGTCCAGGAGGGCAAGGTCGACCTCGCCCCGTTCGTCACGAGCCGCATCGCCGTCGAGGACGTCGTGGAGAAGGGGTACCGAGAGCTCATCGACCACAAGGACGACCACGTGAAGATCGTCGTGTCGGTGTGAGACGGCGGCCCGCGGCCCCCACCGTCCCCGGGGGCCGCGGGCCGCGCTGCTCGACCGGGGTGCCGAGGGGACCGCTCCGCCTGCCCGCGCTCGACCTGCGGCGCGCGGTCCGGCGTGCCACGGTGGAGGCTCAAGCCCCGGGAGGTGCGCATGGACGTCCTCGCCGCCCACGGCGACGCGATCGGCGCGTTCGACGCGCTCGTCCGCCCGCTGCGCGACGACCAATGGGTGCTGCCCACCCCGGACGCCGACTGGACCGCGCGCGACCTCGTCAACCACGTCACGGCCGAGCAGCTCTGGGCGCCCGAGCTGCTCGCCGGGCGCTGGATCGAGGACGTCGGCACCGTCTTCGAGGGCGACGTGCTCGGCGACGACCCGGTGGACCGGTGGGTCGACGCGTCCGTCGAGGCCCGCGAGGCGTTCCTCGCACCCGACGCCCTGGACCGCCGCGTGCACCTGTCCTACGGCGACGAGTCGGGCGCGGAGTACTGCGCCCAGATGACGTTCGACCTCGTGGTGCACGCGTGGGACCTGGCCCGCGCCGTCGGGGCGGACGAGACGGGCGAGCCCGCGCTGGTCGCGTGGGCGCTGCACTACGCCGAGTCCCGCTCGACGTTCCTCGAGCCGGGCCCGCTGTTCCGCGGCCCGCTCGACGTCGACGACGGCGCCGACGACCTCACGCACCTCCTCGCGCTCACGGGCCGCCGCCGCTGACGGTCGCACGCCGGGTGAACGTTCGCGGAACGGTCCGCCCGGCGGCGGGCCCGGCAGGACGACCGCGCGGGTCGCGCGCGAGACTGGCCCCATGCCGCCCACCTCTCCGGGTCGCTCCCCGGACCAGCGCACGACGCACCCGTCTCCCCTGCTCCGGCCCGCCGCCGACCGCGGTGGCCGCCCGCTCGTCGTCGGGCACCGCGGCAACTCGTCCGTGGCGCCGCAGAACACGCTCGCGGCGTTCGAGGCCGCGTGGCGCGCAGGTGCCGACGCGATCGAGCTCGACGTGCACCTCACGGCGGACCGCCAGGTGGTCGTCCTGCACGACGACGTGGTCGACGAGACGACGGACGGGACCGGCCGCGTGGACGGGCTCACGCTGTCCCAGGTCCGGGAGCTCGACGCCGGGTCGTCGTTCTCGCGCGCGTTCGCGGGCCAGCGCGTCCCGACGTTCGCGGAGGTCACGCGGTTCGCCGTCGCACGCCCGGGCATCGGGCTGCTCGTCGAGCTCAAGGGCGTGTGGCCGGTCGAGGACGTCGTGCTCGTGACGCAGCAGGTCGACGACGCGGGGATCGCGGACCGGGTGGTCGTGCAGTCGTTCTGGCCGCCCACGGTCGCGGCGCTGCGCGACGCCGCGGGCCACCTCGACCGCGCGCTGCTGCTCGCGCTGCACCCGGACAGCCTCGCTGAGCTCGTCGAGGTGTGCGCGGACCTGGGGGTCGTGGCCTGCAACCCGGAGGTCGCGCTCCTCGCGCACGAACCGGGCCTGGTCGAGACGCTCCGCGGCGCCGGGCTGCGGGTGCACGTCTGGACCGCGAACACGAGCGACGAGTGGGACGACCTCCTCACCCAGGGCGTCGACGCCATCATGACCGACCGCCCCGACCGGCTCGTCGGCTGGCTCGACGCGCGGTTCGACGGGTGGAGCGCGCACGGTCGCCCTAGCGTGGACGGATGAGCGCCACCCCGACGCCCACGCCTGGTCCGCTCCCCACCCCTCCCGGCC
>NZ_LUAZ01000054.1:0-24432 GCF_001647255.1 Cellulosimicrobium sp. I38E | reverse complement strand
CCACCCCGCCCACCCAAGGCGACCAGACCGCCGTCGAGCACGGTGACCACGGCTATACCTCGCGCGACCACGGCTCTACCTGGGCGGGGTGGCCGGGCGCCAGTGCTGGACCTTGTCGACATCGCGCACGACGACGTCGAGGCGGGCGAGCTCGCGTCGCAGGTCCGCGGCGTCGGGCTTCTTGTCGGACTGGAGCACGGCGGCCCGGGCGCGCAGGACGGCGTCGGCGCTCGGCGGCAGTGAGGGGTCGCCGGGGACCCAGCGTCGGAACTCCTCCTCCCAGGGGTCGTCGTCGTGCCACGGCCAGCCGTGCGATCGGAACGCAGTCGCGAGACGGTCGGTCGCGAGCTCGGTGCGCACGTGCAGGAGCTCGACGACCGGGGCGTCGTCAGGAACACCCTCCGCGGTGCCGGCGGCCGAGGTCGACGCGCGCGCCGCGGGTGACACGGGCGACGCCGGCCGGTCGACGGGGGCCGCCGCACGACGGCCGAGCACGACGAGGTCCTTGCGGTCGACGAGCACGGCGGTGACGTCGCCCCGGTCCAGCTCGGTGCGCTCGTCGCGCAGGGTCACGGTCGTGCGCTCGGGGTCGACGGTCACGAGCGCGATGTCCCGCACCGCGTGCGCGGCGAACGCCAGCCCGGCGAGCGCCCCGACGGCGAGGCAGATCCCGACACCGAGCGCGCCGCGCTCACCGAGGAGCTCGTCGATCGCGCGCGCGAGACCTTGGAACGGGGCCCAGGGCAGGCCCGCCATCCATCCGGCCAGGTGCAGCACCCCGAACGCGACGACAGCCCCCACGACCGGCGACCCGCCCCACAGGAGCGAGCGGTCGAGCGCCGTCGGTCCGACGACGGTCGGCGCGTCCGGTGGCGCCCACCCGTCCGGGGACGGTGTCGGGACAGGCGTCGGGGCCGGGTCAGAGCCGGTGAGGCCTGCCGGGGCGAGGTCGGGCGCGGGGTGGGGGACGGCGTCGGGCACCCGCAGATCCTCCCGTGCGCTGGCCGCGCACGGCGTCGCCCGGGAGGATGACCACGAGACGGGCACGTCGGCCGCGCGGGGTACGCCCCCGTAGAATCGAGGGCGGTGTGCCGGGAAGTCTGGTCGGCCACGGTCTCGCGTCCGCGGACCGTGCGACACGACAGCGACCCCGGGAGCACGATGACCCACGCGACCCCGCCCTCCGGCACCCACCCCACCGCGCGGCCCGACCGGCCGTCGCCCCGTGCGCGGCTGCGCCGCTGGGTGAGCAGGGAGACCACGGGCGGCGCGCTGCTCATCGGCGCGGCGCTGCTCGCGCTGCTGTGGGCGAACTCGCCGTGGCGGGACGCGTACACAGCCCTCTCGGAGACGGTCGTCGGGCCGGCCTCGATCGGACCGCTGCCGCTGCACCTCGACCTGAGCCTCGAGACCTGGGCTGCGGACGGTCTGCTCGCGATCTTCTTCTTCGTCGTGGGCGTCGAGCTCAAGCAGGAGTTCGTGGCGGGCAGCCTGCGGAGCCCGCGCCAGGCGGGCGTGCCGATGCTCGCCGCGGTCGGCGGGATGGCCGTGCCGGCGGTGATCTTCACGGCGGTCGTGCTGCTCGCGGGCGACGACGGCGCGCTGCACGGCTGGGCGATCCCGACGGCCACGGACATCGCGTTCGCGCTCGGCGTGCTCGCCGTCTTCGGGCGCGGGCTGCCCGCCGCGATCCGCACGTTCCTCCTGACGCTCGCGGTCGTGGACGACCTGCTCGCGATCATCGTCATCGCGGTCTTCTACACGGCCGACCTGCGCATCGGGTTCCTGGGCCTCGCGCTCGTCGCGGTCGCGCTGTTCGCCGTGCTCGTCCGCGCCCGGCGCACGCGCTGGTGGTTGCTGGTGCCCGTCGCGGTGGTCGCGTGGGTGCTGGTGCACGAGTCCGGCGTGCACGCGACGGTCGCGGGCGTCTTGCTCGGCTTCACCGTCCCGGCGCTCGCGATGCACGGCGAGACCGAGTCGCGCACGCACCGGTTCGAGCACTCCCTGCGACCGTTCTCCCAGGGGATCGCGCTGCCCGTGTTCGCGTTCTTCGCCGCGGGCGTGACGTTCGTCGGCGGCGGGGGCGACGTCCTCGGTCAGCCGGTCGTACTGGCGATCGTCCTCGGCCTGGTGCTGGGCAAGCTCGTGGGCGTGCTCGGGGTGACGGCGCTCGTCACGCGGTTCACGCCGCTGCGCCTTGCGCCCGGGATCGGGGTGCGCGACCTGCTGCCGGTCGGCCTGCTGGGCGGGATCGGGTTCACCGTGTCGCTCCTCATCGCGGAGCTGTCGTTCCCGGACTCGACGCACACCGACGCGGCGAAGATCGCCGTCCTCGCCGCCTCGACGATCGCCGCCGCCCTCGCGGCGGTCGCGCTGCGCTGGGACGCGCGGCGCGCGCGCACCAACGACATGAACCTCGACGACCTGCCGGACGACGTCACCGACCACATCGGCGACGCGAAGGACCGCCTCGAGCACTGACCCACCCGCCCGCCGGACCCGGGTCCCGGGCTGCCCCGGGCCGCCGAACCCGGGGTCGTGGGCGAGGCAGCGGCCCAGCTCGCCCGTATCCCCGGGTTCGGCGCTTGGGGGCTTCCTGCTCAGCAGGTCGTCGCGACCTCGTAGCGGCCGGGCGCCGTCTCGCGCAGCGTCGTGACCGTCGCGTCGCCCTGCCCGAGGTACGCGAGCGAGCCCACCGCGTAGTACGGGTTGTACGGGTTCACGCCGTAGGAGATCGCGCGGCCGGCGGCCTGGTGCTGGGCGTTCGTCGCGGTCCCGCACCACGGCCCGCTCGGCGCCTGGACCGTCACGGTGACCTGCGCCGTCGTCGCGTTGTCCGCGGCGTCCACCGCGCGCGCCGCGACGACGTGCGTGCCCGCACCGAGCGCCGTCGTGTCCCAGTCGTACGCGTACGGCGCGGTGCGCAGCGTCGCGAGCGCCGCGCCGTCGACGCTGAGCTCGACCCGGTCCACGCCGCGGTCGTCCGACGCCGCGACCCCGACCCGGACGGTCCCGGTCACGGTCGAGCCTGCGGCCGGCGACGTGATCGTGACCGTCGGGGCGACGACGTCCGGGTCCGGTCCCGTGCCGGGCTCGCGCTCGACCCGGCGGTTGTTCGCGAACAGGAAGTCGGTGAGGTACGCCGGGTAGTCGATGCTGTTCGTCGCGACGTACGACCCGCCCGGGCCGCCGCCCGCGGGCCACGCGTGGGCGAGCCCGGTGTTCCGGACCAGCGAGACGCGCGGGCCGTCGGCGTCGGACCACAGCGAGCCGGAGCCCGCGGTGTTCGCCCCCGCGAGCCCGGCGAGCGAGAACGACGACGTGGTCCCGGCGCCGTAGAGGTCCGCCATGACCTGGGCGTTGAGCGTCCCGTACCCGGTCGCGACGGTCGTGTCGGCGCTCCCGAAGACGACGGACGTCACCTGCGAGCCGAAGTCCGCCGCGTGCGTCCCGGCGAACGTCCGGCACGTCGAGCGCGCCTGCGCTAGCGTCGTCGCGACGCTCCCGATCTGGCCCGACGTCGTCCCCACGGTCGGCCCGGCCGCGATCCCGACGCCGGCGAACACGTCGGGCGCGAGGCAGCCCATGACCATCGCCTGGCCGCCGCCGGACGACAGCCCGCTGACGTAGACCTGGTCCGGGTCGATGCCGAGCGAGGTGTCGGCGAGCAGCGCCGAGACGAGGTCGAGCAGGTTGTCGTCGTGCCGCGCGGGGCTCGTGCGGCTGTGGTTCGTGTCGTAGTAGTCCCAGCAGCCGAGCAGCACGCCGCCGTTCGGAGCGGCGGGGACCGCGACGACCATGCCGTGGTCGTCGGCGGCGTCGGCCCAGTTGCCCGCGTTCTTGAGCACCTGCGAGGTCTGGACGCAGCCGTGCAGCGAGATCATGAGCGCCCGACCGCCGGGGAGGGGCGGCGCGGTCGTCGGCCGGTACAGCTCGACCGTCATGCCGCCCGCCGAGCGCTGGGACCAGGAGCCCGCCGCGGACGCCGGGGTCGTGACGAGCGGCGCGAGCACGACGGTGAGCGCCGTGCCGAGGGCGAGCGCGGCCGCGGACCGGCGGGCGCGGCCGCGCCGCCTGAGGGAGTGCCTGACCATCTGAACCTCCACGTCGAGGTCGGGTCGCCGTCAGCGCGGGACGCGCTGCGGCGCGCACCGTTGCGCGCCGGACCCGGGCGGACCGGACGTTACGTGTGACCTGAATCACCTGTCAACATCTCTCCGTGAACCTCGTGGCCGGATCGTGACCGGCGCGGGTTGACACCGCGTCGGTCGCGGACCCATGATTCCCGCAACCTGAATCGCCTCTCATGTTTGAGCGGCGCTCCCCCAGGACCACCCAACGAAGGGCGAAGTCATGCGGACGAAGAAGTCCCAGCGGCCGGCACTCGCCGTCGCCGCGCTCGCGGCCGCGAGCCTCGTGCTCGCCGCGTGCGCGCCGACCGACGCGACCGGCGGCGACACCACCGGCGGCGAGAGCAGCACGAGCGCCGACCCGGTCGACGTCGGCATCATCTACTCCAAGACCGGGCCGCTCGCGGCCTACGGCGAGGCCTACTACGAGGGCTTCCAGGCCGGTCTCGACTACGCGACCGACGGCACGGGCGAGGTGGACGGCCGCCCGGTCAACGTGACGTTCCACGACGACGGCGGCGATCCCGACAAGGCGGTCGGCCAGGCCAAGGACCTCATCGGCAAGGGCTACCAGATCCTCGGCGGCACGGTCGTGTCCGGCGTCGCGCTCAAGCTCGCGGAGCAGGCCGAGCAGAACAAGGTCCTCTACATCTCCGGCCCGGCCGCGGTCGACGCGCTCACGGGCATCAACGACTACACGTTCCGCTCGGGCCGCCAGTCGCTCCAGGACGTCGCGACCGCGGGCACGTTCGTCGACCCCGACGGCGCGAAGGTCGTCGTCTTCGCGCAGGACAACGCGTTCGGCCAGGGCAACCTCGCCGCGGTCGAGGCGGTCCTCGGCGCGCAGGGCGCCGAGGTGACGAGCGTGCTCGTGCCCGAGGACGCGACGGAGTTCACACCGTTCGCGCACCAGATCGTCGACGCCGCGCCCGACCTCGTGTTCGTCGCGTGGGCCGGGGCGACGTCGGGCGCGATGTGGCAGGGCCTCGACCAGCAGGGCGTGCTCGACTCGACGACGGTCGTCACCGGCCTCGGTGACGTCGCGACCTACGGCGCGTACGGCGGCGCCGCGAGCAAGGTCGACTTCCTCAACCACTACTTCCCGGGCGCCGCGGGCACCGAGGTCGAGGCCGCGATGCTCGCGTCGGTCGAGGAGGCCGGAAAGCAGGCGGACCTCTTCACGCCCGACGGCTTCGTCGCGGCGCAGATGATCGTCCACGCGATCGAGGAGGGCGGCGACGACGTCGACGCCATGGTCGACGCGCTCGAGGGCTGGAGCTTCGAGGGCCCCAAGGGCACGACGACGGTCCGCGCGTCCGACCACGCGCTGGTCCAGCCGATGTACCAGGTCAAGCTCGTGGCCGACGGCGACGCCTGGGTGCCCGAGCTCGTCACCGAGGTGCCGGGCGAGGACGTCGCGCCGGCCGAGGCGGGCTGACGTGGGCGAGCCGCACACCCGCCCCGCGCTCGAGGTCCGCGACCTCGGCCTCCAGATCGGCGGGGCGCGCATCCTCGACGGCGTGAGCCTCGCCGTCGGGCGGGGCGAGATGCTCGGGGTGATCGGGCCGAACGGTGCGGGCAAGACGACGCTCTTCAACCTGGTCTCGGGGATCCACCGCCCGACCAGCGGGTCGGTGCTCCTCGAGGGCGCGGACGTGACGACCACCTCGGTGGCCGCGCGCGCCCGCGCCGGGCTGGGCCGCACGTTCCAGACGTCGAGCCTGTTCCCGCGCCTGAGCGTCCGGGAGAACGTGCGGCTCGCCGCGCAGGGGCGCCTCGGCGGCGCCCTGTCCGTGCTGCGCTTCCCGCGCCGCGGCGACGCCGCGACGCGGGAGGCGGACCGGCACCTGGAGACCGTCGGTCTCACGCGCCGCGCCGACGTCGCGGCCGGCGACCTGTCGCACGGCGACAAGCGCAAGCTCGAGATCGCGGTGCTCCTCGCCACGGAGCCGCGCGTCGTGCTGCTCGACGAGCCCATGGCGGGCGTGTCGTCGGCCGACGTGCCCGGCCTCGTCGAGGTCATCCGCGACCTGCACGCGACTGGCTGCACGGTGCTCATGGTCGAGCACCACATGGACGTCGTCCTGGGGCTCGTGGACCGCGTCGCGGTCATGCACCACGGCGAGCTGCTCGCGTGCGACACCCCCGACGCCGTCATGGCCGACCCGACGGTGCAGAGCGCCTACCTGGGCGTCACGGCAGGAGAGGCAGCATGAGCGCCGCCAGGAACGACAGCGACCGCACCGGAGCGACCGGCGTGCCCGTCCTTGAGGTGCGCGGGCTGTCCGCGCGCATCGCGGGCCAGCAGGTCGTCGAGGACGTGACGTTCTCCGTCCCGGCCACCGGAGTCACGGCGGTGCTGGGCCGCAACGGCGTCGGCAAGACGTCGACCCTCAAGGCCGTGCTCGGCCTGATCGAGCGCCGGGGCGAGGTGCTGCTCGCCGGCGAGCGCGTCGACGGCGAGCGCACGGACAGGATCGTGCGGCGCGGCGTCGGGTACGTGCCCGAGGATCGCGAGGTCTTCGCCGGGCTCACGGTCGCGGAGAACCTGCGGCTCGCCGAGCGCGACGCCCACCCGCGCCGCGAGCTCGTCGCGGAGCTCTTCCCGGACCTCGTGCAGCGCGCCGCCCAGCGCGCGGGCACGCTCTCGGGCGGCCAGCAGCAGATGGTGTCGCTCGCGCGCGCCCTGCTCAACGCCAACCGCTTGCTCCTCGTCGACGAGCCGACCAAGGGCCTCGCGCCGCGGATCGTCGGCGAGGTCGCGGACGCGCTCGCGGAGGCGGCGCGCACCGTGCCGATCCTGCTCGTCGAGCAGAACCTCGAGGTCATCGAGCGGCTCGCCGAGCGCGTCGTCGTCATCGACGCGGGCCGCGTCGTGCACACCGGCCCGGCGCGCGAGCTCCTCGACGACCCCGACCGCGTCCAGCAGCTCCTCGGCGTGCACGCCGAGGTCGACCACCACGGAACCGAAGGGGCGGTGGCCCGGTGAGCACGATCGTCCTCCTCCTCGTCACGGGGCTCGGCCTCGGGGCGCTGTACTTCCTCGTCGCGTCGGGCCTGTCGCTCATCTACGGGCTCATGGGCGTCCTCAACTTCGCGCACGGCTCGTTCCTCACGCTCGGCGCGTTCGGCGGCTGGTTCGTCGCGCGCTCGCTCGGCGCGGACTCGTGGGGCGTGTTCGCGCTCTCGCTGCTCGCCGGCGCGGTCGTCGGGGCGGGCGCCGCGGCGCTCACCGAGCTGCTGCTCATCCGCCCCCTCTACGAGCGGCACATCGAGCAGGTGCTCGTCACGGTCGGGCTCTCGCTCGCCTCGGTCGCGCTGTTCGAGGGCATGTGGGGCTCGGACCCCGAGTTCATCTCCGGGCCCGCGTGGCTCAAGGGCACGACCGACCTCGCGGGCGCGCCGGTGCCCAACGACCGGTTCGTCGCGATCGCCGCGGCGGCGCTCGTGCTCGGCGCGATCGTGCTGTTCCTCAAGCGCACCCGCTACGGGCTCATCATCCGCGCGGGCGTCGAGAACCGGTCCATGGTCACCGCGCTCGGCATCGACGTGCGCAAGGCGTTCACGCTCGTGTTCGCCGTCGGCGGCGCCGCCGCGGGCCTCGGCGGGGTCCTCGCCTCGCAGTACTTCGGCTACGTCTCGCCGCACCTCGGCGGGTCGCTGCTCATCTTCGCGTTCATCGTCACCGTGATCGGCGGCCTCGGATCGCTCACCGGCGCCGCGGTCGCCTCCGTGCTCGTCGCGGTCCTGCAGCAGTTCGCGAACTACTACCTCGGCTACGGCGACCTCATCGTCGTGCTGCTGCTCGCGCTCGTGCTCCTCGTCCGTCCCACCGGCCTCCTCGGGAGGGCAGCCGCATGACCACCCAGACCGCTCCCCCGGCCTCGGCCGCCCCGGCCGACGACGCACCGCGCGCCGACCGGCCCGCCCGCCGGACGCCGTCGGGCACGCTGGTCCGCACGCTCGCGGGCGTCGCGCTCGTCGCCCTGCTCGCGTGCCTCCCCCTGCTCGCGATCCACGTGCCGGGCGTCCTGCCCGGCCCGACGTACACCCCCGGCGCGCTCCAGATGATGGCGCTGTGCTGGCTCATCGGCGCGCTCGCGCTGAGCTACCACCTGCTGTTCGGGGTCGCGGGGCTGCTGAGCTTCGGCCACGCGCTCTACTTCGCCGCCGGCGTCTACGGGCTCGCGATCGTGCTCGACACGACCGAGATCCCCCTCCTTCCCGCCGCGGCGCTCGTGCTCGTCGGCGGCATCGGGCTCGCCCACGTCGTCGGCGCGATCTCGCTGCGCGTCACCGGGATCTCCTTCGCCATGGTCACGCTCGCGTTCGCGCAGGCCGGCAACGTGCTCGTGCGCCGCAACCCCGGCGGGGCGACCGGCGGCGAGGAGGGCCTCGCCCTCGCGACCGGGAACGTCCCCGACGCGTTCGTCGGGGTGCTCAACACGCGCAACCTCTACTGGCTCGCGCTCGCCGTGCTCGTCGGCGTCTACCTCGTCGTGCTGTGGGTCGAGCGCTCGCGCGCCGGTCACGTCGCGGCGGCGACGCGCGAGAACGAGATGCGCGTCCGCGTCATCGGCGGGCGCCCCTACCTGGTCAAGCTCCTCGTGTTCGTGCTCGCGGCGACGCTCGCCACGGTCGTCGGCATGGCCTACCTGCTGCTCCAGTCCGGGGCCGTACCGCGCGCGACGTCCGCGGACTTCACGCTCACGCTGCTCGTCATGGTCGTGCTCGGCGGCGTCGGGTCCCGATGGGGCGCGATCGTCGGCGGCGTGCTCTACACGATCCTCGACCAGCGGCTCGGGACGCTCGCGGGCTCCGCGACCGTGGCCGACCTGCCGGCCGTCCTGCGCGTGCCGCTCAGCGAGCCCCTGTTCCTCCTCGGGACCCTCTTCATCCTCGTCGTGATGTTCCTGCCCGGCGGGATCGCCGGCGCCGCGTCGCGCCTCGCCGCGCGCCGCCGCCCGCGGGAGGATCGGGAGGGAGCCCGCGAGCGCCTCGAGGAGGTGGCATGACGACGACGCAGCACCGGCCCGGCGCGCAGGACGGCCTGCACACCCTCGGGCGCTGGACGCGCGACCGCGCGCTCGCGACGCCGGACCGCGTCGCGGTCGACGACCGGGGCGTGACCCTGCGCTACCGCGACCTGCACGAGCGCGCGAGCACCCTGGCGGCCGCGTTCCGCGAGGCGGGGTACGGCGTCGGGGACCGCGTGGCCACGGTGACGGGCAACAGCGCCGACCAGGTCGTGCTGTTCTTCGCGTGCGCGCAGGCGGGACTGGTGCTCGCGCCGCTCTCGTGGCGCCTGTCGCCCGGCGAGCTCGCGGCCCAGCTCGAGCAGGCCGACCCCGCGCTCGTGCTCGTCGAGCAGGAGTTCTCCGCGCTGGCCGACGCCGCCCTGGACCGGCTCGTCCTCCCGCCGCGGCGCACCGAGCTCGGCCGCAGCGGCGTCGAGGCGCGGGTCCCCGCGCCGTCGCGCCGCCCGCGGCTGACCGAGGGCGCGCGTGGCGCGAGCGGCGCGGACCGGGCCGCGGTCGCGCCCTCCCCCGAGCGCCGGCATGTGCGCGACGACGACCCACTGCTGCTCGTCTTCACGTCCGGGACCCAGGGCGCGGCCAAGGGCGCGCTGCTCACGCACGCGAACTGCTTCTGGACCAACCTCTCGCTCTCGCGCACGGTCGAGCTCACGAGCCACGACGTCGTGCTGAGCGTGCTGCCGCAGTTCCACGCGGGCGGCTGGAACATCCAGCCCCTGCTCGCGTGGTGGACCGGCGCGACGGTCGTCCTGGAGCGCACGTTCGAGCCCGAGCGCGTGCTGCAGCTCGTCGCCGAGCGCCGCGTCACGACGATGATGGGCGTCCCGACGAACTACCTGCTGCTCGCCGAGCACCCCGGCTTCGCGGACGCCGACCTGTCGTCGCTGCGGCACGCCGTCGTGGGCGGCGCACCCATGCCCGAGCCGCTGCTCCGCACGTGGCACCGGCGCGGCGTCGCGCTGTCGCAGGGGTACGGGCTCACGGAGGCGGGTCCCAACGTGCTGTGCCTTCCCGACGACCAGGCGCGCGAGCGCATCGGGTCGGCCGGGACGCCGTACCCGCACGTCGAGGTCGCGGTGGCCGACCCGGTGACGGGCCAGCACCTCGACGGGCCCGCGTCCGGCGAGCTGCTGGTCCGCGGCCCCGGGGTGTTCGCCGGGTACTTCCGCGACGACGCCGCGACGGCCGCCGTCCTGCACGACGGCTGGCTGCGCACCGGGGACCTCGTCGAGCGCGACGCCGACGGGTACTACCGCGTGGTCGACCGGATCAAGGACGTCTTCATCGTCGGCGGCGAGAACGTCACGCCGTCCGAGGTGGAGGCCGTGCTCCGGCGTCATCCGGGTGTCGCGGACGTCGCGGTCGTGGGCGTCCCCGACGACCGGTGGGGCGAGGTCGGCGCGGCGTTCGTCGTCCCGCGCCAGGGCTGGCCCACCGATCCCGAGGACCTGGAGGCGTTCTGCCGCCGCGAGCTCGCGCACTTCAAGGTCCCTCGCCGCTTCGACCTCGTCCCGTCCCTGCCCCGCACGTCGCTGCACAAGGTGTCGCGCCGCTCGCTCGTCGAGCGCGTGACCGTCCCGGAGGACTCATGAGCACCCAGCCCCGCACCGCCCGCGGCAACCGCACGCGGGCGAAGATCCTCGCCGCGGCCGAGCAGGTGTTCGCCGAGGTCGGGTACCACGACGCGTCGATCGTGAAGATCACCGAGTCCGCGGGCGTCGGGCAGGGCACGTTCTACCTGTACTTCGAGTCGAAGATCGACGTGTTCGACGAGCTCGTCGACGACCTCAACCGCCGCGTGCGGCACGCGATGATCGAGGCGAGCTCCCGGGCGACGACGCGCCTGGCCGCCGAGCGCGCGGGGTTCGAGGCGTTCTTCCGCTTCACCGCCGAGCACCCGGCGCTCTACCGGATCGTGCGGCAGGCCGAGTTCGTCTCGCCCGGGGCGCTGCGCCGCCACTACGCGCGCATCGTCGAGGGCTACATGACCGGGCTCGACAAGGCGCGCGCGAACGGCGAGGTCGGCCACGACGTCGACCCGGAGGTCGCCGCCTGGGCGCTCATGGGCATCGGCGAGATCGTCGGGATGCGCTGGGTGCTGTGGGGCGGGCGCTGGGACGAGGGCGCGGAGCCGCCGTCGTACGACACCGCGGCCGCCGAGGTCCCCCCGCACGTGTTCGAGCAGACCATGCAGTTCATCGAGCGCGCGCTCGCCGCGCCGCGGACCGCTCCACCGACCGGGACCGGGCCCGCCACCTCGACCGACACCGAAGGAGACGCGCGATGACCGTCCCCGCCACCGTCCCCGGCACCGCTCCGACCCTCGCCGGGCGCCGCGCGCTCGTCACGGGCGGCGCGAGCGGCATCGGCGCCGCGTGCGCGCGCGAGCTCGCCGCTCGCGGCGCGCACGTGACCGTCGCCGACGTCGACCCCGACGGCGCGAAGCGCCTCGCGGACGAGCTCGGCGGCGAGGCGTGGGTCGTCGACCTCGCCGACACGCGCGCGCTCGACGCCCTCACGCTCGACGTCGACGTGCTCGTCAACAACGCGGGCGTGCAGCGCGTGAGCCCCATCGAGGACTTCCGCCCCGACGACTTCCGCCTGCTCCACGCGATCATGCTCGAGGCGCCGTTCCTGCTGGTCCGCGCCGCGCTGCCGGGGATGTACGCGCGCGGGTTCGGTCGCGTCGTCAACGTCTCGTCCGTGCACGGCCTCGTCGCGTCGCCGTTCAAGTCGGCGTACGTGTCCGCGAAGCACGGCCTGGAGGGTCTGTCCAAGGTGACGGCGCTCGAGGGCGGCCCGCACGGCGTGACGAGCGTGTGCGTCAACCCCGGGTACGTGCGCACGCCGCTCGTGGAGAAGCAGATCGCCGACCAGGCGCGCGTGCACGGCATACCCGAGTCCGAGGTGCTCGCGACCGTGCTCCTCGCCGAGTCCGCGGTGAAGCGGCTCGTCGAGCCGGAGGAGGTCGCGTCGCTCGTCGGCTGGCTGACCGGCCCGGACGCGTCGATGGTCTCGGGGGCGTCCTGGACGATCGACGGCGGCTGGAGCGCCCGGTGACCGCGGGAGCGACCGCGGGCACGGCTGCCCGCCCGACGACGGACCCCGCGCGTGCGTCGCACGACGTCACTGCGGAGACCCACACCTACGCGACGCTCGACGTGCCCGTCGCGGGCGGCCGGCTGCGCGTCGGGGTGTGGGACCCGGTCGCCGCAGACGCCTCGGTCGCGGCAGACGACGGGACGGACGGCGGCGCGCGCCAGGCGGTCCCGACCGTCCTCGCGGTGCACGGCATCACCGCGTCGCACCGCGCGTGGCCGGCGGTCGTCGCGGCCCTCCCGGGCGTGCGCGTCGTCGCGCCCGACCTGCGGGGGCGCGGCCGGAGCAACGCCCTGCCCGGCCCGTACGGCATGGGCGCGCACGCCGACGACCTCGCCGCCGTGCTCGACGCGCTGGGCGTCGGGAGCGTCGTCGCGCTCGGGCACTCGATGGGCGCGTTCGTGTCCGTCGTGCTCGCGCACCGCCACCCCGGCCGCGTCTCCCGGCTCGTGCTCGTCGACGGCGGCATCCCGCTCCCGCCGCCCACCGGGCTCGCGCCCGACGCGACGCACGACGAGGTCCTGCGCGCCCTGCTCGGCCCCGCCGTCGAGCGACTCGAGCGCACGTTCGCGGACCGCGAGGAGTACCGCGGCTTCTGGCGCGCGCACCCCGCGTTCGCGGGTGCGTGGGACGAGCCCTGGGGCGACGTCGTCGCCGGGTACGTCGACTACGACCTCGTCGGCGAGGCGCCCGCGCTGCGCCCGGCGTCGTCCGGGACTGCGGTCTCGGCCGACTCGCTCGAGCTCTACGAGGGCGGCCCGCTCGCGGACGCGCTCACCGGCGACCGCCCGCTCGACGTGCCGCTCGTGCTGCTGCGCGCGCCGCGCGGCCTGCTCGACGAGCCCGACGCGCTCTACTCCCCCGAGCACCTCGCCGCGTGGCGCGAGCGGCTGCCGGGGCTGCGCACCCGCGACGTAGCGGGTATCAATCACTACACGATCATCATGAGCCCGCCCGGCGTCGAGGCCGTCGCGGGCGAGACCCTGCGAGCCCTGGCCGCCGTCACGAGCGGCGGACCCGGACCGGCGAGTGACGAGGAGGTCACGGCATGAGCCCCACGATCGCGTCCCCACGAGGGACCGGGCTGGACAAGGTGGTCGCGTCCGCGGCCGAGGCCGTCGCGGACGTGCCCGACGGCGCGTCGCTCGCCGTCGGCGGGTTCGGCCTGTGCGGCAACCCCATCGCGCTCATCGAGGCGCTGCTCGCCCAGGGCACGCGCGACCTGTGGGTCGTGAGCAACAACTGCGGCGTCGACGACTGGGGCCTGGGCGTCCTGCTCGGCGCGGGCCGCATCCGGAAGATGACGAGCTCGTACGTCGGGGAGAACAAGGAGTTCGAGCGGCAGTTCCTCTCGGGCGAGCTCGAGCTCGAGCTCACCCCGCAGGGCACGCTCGCCGAGAAGCTGCGCGCCGGCGGCGCGGGCATCGCCGGGTTCTGGACGCGCACGGGCGTCGGCACGCAGGTCGCCGACGGCGGCCTGCCCCAGCGGTACGACGGCGCGGGCGGCGTCGCGCAGGCCAGCGCGCCCAAGGAGGTGCGCACGTTCGGCGTCGGGCCACGCGGTCGCGACGGGTCGTTCGCCGACGAGGCCGAGTTCGTGCTCGAGGACGCGATCGCCACGGACTTCGCGCTCGTGCACGCCCTGCGCGGCGACCGGCACGGCAACCTCGTGTTCCACCGCTCGGCCCGCAACTTCTCGCCGCTCGCCGCGATGGCGGGCCGCGTGTGCGTCGCGCAGGTCGAGGAGCTCGTCGAGCCCGGCGAGATCGACCCCGACGCCGTGCACCTGCCCGGCGTGTTCGTGCACCGCGTCGTCGAGGTGGGCCCGGACGTGCCCAAGCGGATCGAGCGCCGCACCGTGCGCTCGGCCGCCGCGACCGACCAGCCCGCGCCCGCGCCGTCGGGCACCGCGACGACCGTGAAGGAGGGCTGAGCCGTGCCGCTCACCCGCGACGAGATGGCCGCGCGCGCCGCGCGCGAGCTCCAGGACGGCTGGTACGTCAACCTCGGCATCGGCCTGCCGACGCTCGTGCCCAACTACGTGCCCGCGGACAAGCACCTCGTGCTCCAGTCGGAGAACGGGATCCTCGGCGTCGGGCCGTACCCGACCGAGGACGCCGTCGACCCCGACCTCATCAACGCCGGCAAGGAGACCGTCACCGTCCTGCCGGGCGCCGCGTTCTTCGACTCCGCGCTGAGCTTCGGCATGATCCGCGGCGGCAAGATCGACGCCGCGATCCTCGGCGGCATGCAGGTCTCCGAGACGGGCGACCTCGCCAACTGGATGATCCCCGGCAAGATGGTCAAGGGCCCCGGCGGCGCGATGGACCTCGTGCACGGGGCGGGCCGCGTGATCGTCCTCATGGAGCACGTCGCGCGCGACGGGTCGCCCAAGCTCCTGCGCTCGTGCTCGCTGCCGCTCACCGGGCGGGGCGTCGTGCACCGGATCATCACGGACCTCGCGGTGATCGACGTGACGCCCGACGGCCTCGTGCTGCGCGAGACCGCGCCCGGCGTGAGCGTCGACGACGTGCGCGCCGCGACCGAGCCCGACCTCGTCGTCGCGCTCGACGACGCCCCGCTCGACGTCGCCGACGCCGGTCCGGGGCCGTCCACGCAGGCCGCCGGGACGCCGTCGTGACGCGCGACGTGCTGCGCCGCGACGTCGCGACCCCGCGCGGTCGCGAGCACGTGCGCGAGGTCGTGGCCGACGGCGACGTGCGGGCC
Organism: Cellulosimicrobium sp. I38E; assembly: GCF_001647255.1. Lineage (NCBI taxonomy): Bacteria > Bacillati > Actinomycetota > Actinomycetes > Micrococcales > Promicromonosporaceae > Cellulosimicrobium > Cellulosimicrobium sp. I38E. Next base: position 9,440 of record NZ_LUAZ01000054.1, on the reverse strand, counting down.
ACGGTCCTGCTCGTGCACGGCAACTGCTCGTCGTCGGCGTTCTTCGACCCGCTGCTGCGCGCGCTCCCCGCCGACGTGCGCGGCGTCGCCGTCGACCTGCGCGGGTACGGCGACGCCGAGGTCCGGCCCGTCGACGCGACGCGCGGCGTGCGGGACTTCGCCGACGACGTCGCGGCCGTCCTCGACGCGCTCGACCTGGCGCGCCCGCTCGTCGCGGTCGCGCACTCCGCCGGGGCGGGGGTCGTGCTCCAGCTCGCGATCGACCGGCCCGACCTGTTCGACGCGGTCCTCCTCGAGGCGCCCATGTCGCCGTACGGGTTCGGCGGCACGCGCGACGTGGACGGCACGCCGCTCTCGGCCGACTTCGCGGGCTCCGGCGGCGGGACGGCCAACCCCACGTTCGTCGCGGCGCTCGCCGCGGGCGACCGCAGCGAGGACGCCGGGTCGCCCCGCGACGTGCTGCGCCGGTTCTACGTCGCCGACCCGGCCTCGCTCGGCGAGCCGCTCGGCGCCCTGGAGGAGCTGCTGCTCGACTCCGTGCTCTCGACGCGCACGGGCGACGGCAACTACCCGGGCGACCGGACGACCTCCGACACCTGGCCCGGCGTGGCCCCCGGGACGCGCGGCATGAACAACGCGATCAGCGCGCGCTACTGCGACCTCTCGGGCTTCGCCGCCTCGGACGCCACGGCGCCCGTGCTGTGGGTGCGCGGCGACGCCGACGCGATCGTCTCGGACGCGTCGCTGTTCGATCTCGCGCAGCTCGGCGCGCTCGGCGCCGTCCCCGGCTGGCCGGGCGCCGAGACGCACCCGCCGCAGCCGATGGTCGCCCAGACCCGGGCCGTCCTCGACGCCTACGCCGCCGCGGGCGGGCGGTACCGTGAAGAGGTGCGGCCCGGCGTCGGGCACAGCCCCCACCTCGAGGAGCCGGACGTGTTCCTCGGGCTCCTGCTCGGGCTCGTGGACGACGCCGTCGCCGGCACGACCACCGTACGAGCGGGCACCACACCCCCGGCGCCCGCGCAGACACCGCCGTCCGCACCCCTGGAGGTCCAGCCGTGAGCACCACCACCCCCGTCTCCCCCGATATCTCTCCCGCCGCCCGCCCGGACGACGTCGTGATCGTCGCCGCAGCCCGCACCCCGCAGGGGCGGCTCAAGGGCTCGCTCGCCGCGCTGACCGCGGTCGAGCTCGGCGCCGTCGCCGCACGCGCCGCGATCGAGCGCTCGGGCCTCGGCGCGGACGCCGTCGACGCCGTGGTGTTCGGCCAGGTGCTCCAGGCCGGGGCGGGGCAGAACCCCGCGCGCCAGACGGCCGCAGGCGCCGGCATCGGCTGGGACGTGCCCGCCGTGACGGTGAACAAGGTGTGCCTGTCCGGCCTGACCGCCGTCATCGACGGGACGCGGATGATCCGCTCCGGCGAGGCCGAGGTCGTGCTCGTCGGCGGCCAGGAGTCCATGACCAACGCGCCGCACCTGCTGCCCGGCTCGCGCGCCGGGTTCGCGTTCGGCGACGCGACGCTCGTCGACGCCGTCGCGCGCGACGGGCTCACCGACGCGTTCGACCGCGCCTCCATGGGCGTCTCGACCGAGCGCACCAACACCGGCGACGTGTTCGTGTCGCGCGAGGAGCAGGACGCCGTCGCGGCGGCCTCGCACCAGCGCGCCGCGGCCGCGGCGAAGGACGGCCTGTTCGACGCCGAGCTCGCGCCCGTGAGCGTCCCGCAGCGCCGGGGCGAGCCGGTCGAGGTGCGCGACGACGAGGGCGTGCGCCCCGACACGAGCGTCGAGGGCCTCGCGCGCCTGCGACCCGCGTTCGACCCCGAGGGCACCATCACCGCGGGCAACGCGTCGCAGATCTCCGACGGCGCCGCCGCGCTCGTGCTGACGACCCGCGCCCGGGCCGAGTCCGCGGGCGCGCCCGTGCTCGCGACCGTGCGGGCCTGGGGCCAGGTCGCCGGCCCGGACACGTCGCTGCACTCCCAGCCCGCGCGCGCGATCCGCCAGGCCCTCGACCGGGCCGGGTGGACGGTCGAGGACCTCGACCTCGTCGAGATCAACGAGGCGTTCGCGACCGTCGTCGCGGTGTCCACGCGCGTGCTCGGCGTCTCGCCGGACGTCGTCAACGTGCACGGTGGCGGCATCTCGCTCGGCCACCCCATCGGTGCGTCCGGTGCCCGCCTCGCGGTCCACGCGGCGCACGAGCTCGCGCGCCGTGGTGGCGGGCGCGTCGCCGTCGGGCTGTGCGGCGGCGGGGGCCAGGGCGAGGCGCTGCTCCTGGAGGCCTGACCGCCCCTCGGCGAGGCCGCGGCCAGTTCGAGGGGACGGTTCGAGGCGCCTCGCCTACGCTCGCGATGTGCAGCCCACCGTGACGGAGACCCGCGCCCCTGAGCCCGTCGACGAGGAGCGGCCCCGGCACGGCGTGTGGGGGCGGTGGCTGCGGCGGTTCTCGGCGACCGGTCTGGTGCTCGCGCTGCTGTGGTTCTGCCTGTCGTTCACCCCGTCGCTCATCCCGCGCGCCTGGTACTACCAGGCCGTGATCTCGGGCGTGAGCGCGGTCGGCGGGTACGGCGTCGGGGCGTTCGTCGAGTGGTTCGCGGTCAAGGTCGGGCTGCGCATCCGGTGGACGGCGCGCGCGAGCCGGGTCGCGTGGTGGGTGCTGGCCGGGGCGACCGTCGTGCTCGTGCCCCTCTCGCTCGTCCTCGGCGCGCGCCGCCAGATCGAGCTGCGGCACCTGTTCGGCATGTCCGAGGACGTGCCCGGGCGCGAGGTCGTCACGCTGCTCGTGGCGCTCGCCGTCGCGCTGCTCGTGCTCCAGGTCGGCCGTGGTCTACGGCGCCTCGCGCGCTGGCTCAGCCTCGTCGTCGACAACGTCGTGCCCGCGCCCGTGGCCCGGTTCGTCAGCGGCGTCGTCGTCGCCGTGGTCGTCGTCCTGGTGTTCAACGGCGTCATCTGGTCGGGTGCGCTCAGCGCGCTGAACTCGATCTACGCGACCGCGAACGCCGACGTCGACCCGCGCTTGTCGCCCCCCGTCCAGCCCGAGCGGTCCGGGTCGGACGCGTCCCCCGAGACGTGGGACTCGCTCGGCGCGGAGGGTCGCAAGTTCGTCGTGTCCGGCCCGACCGTCGACGAGCTGAGCGCGTTCGCCGAGGCGGGCGACGTCGTCGACCCCGCGGACGTGCGCGAGCCGATCCATGCCTACGCCGGCCTCGATCCCGACGGCGACCTCGACACCACGGCGGCACGCGTCGTCGACGAGCTCGACCGCACCGACGCGTGGGACCGGTCGGTCCTCGTCGTCGCGACCACGACCGGGACGGGTTGGGTCGACCCGGGCATGGTGGAGGCGCTCGAGCTCATGCACGGCGGCGACACCGCGATCGCGAGCATGCAGTACTCCTACCTGCCGAGCTGGATCAGCTTCGTCGGCGACCGCTCGACCCCGCCCGCGGCCGGCAAGGCGCTGTTCGAGGCGGTGTACGACCGCTGGTCGGAGCTCCCCGAGGACGACCGCCCGCGGCTGCTCGCGTTCGGCATCTCGCTCGGGTCGTTCGGCATGCAGGGCGCGTTCAGCGGCGTCCAGGACGTCGAGGCGCGCTCCGACGGCGCGATGTTCACCGGGACTCCCGGGTTCACGCCGCTGTGGCGCGAGCTCACCGACGCGCGGGACTCCGGGTCGCTCGAGTACGCCCCCGTGCTCGACGACGGCCGGCAGGTCCGGTGGGGCGATCCCGTCGCGACCGGCGTCGCAGACCTCTGGGGTCCTGGCCCGCGCTGGGACGAGCCGCGCGTCGTGTACCTCCAGCACGCGTCCGACGGTGTGACCTGGTGGGGACCGGAGACGCTGTGGTCCGAGCCGGACTGGCTCCGCGAGCCGCGCGGCCCGGACGTGCTGGGCGACGTGCGGTGGTACCCGTTCGTCACGTTCTGGCAGCTCACGGGCGACCTGTTCGTCGCGGCGGCATCGGACATCCCGCCGGGCCACGGGCACGTCTACAAGCTCGAGTACGCCGACGGCTTCGCCGCCCTGCACGCTCCCGAGGGCTGGTCGGACGCCGACACCGCGCGCCTCAAGGACGCGATGGACGCTCCTACGCAGGGCGGCTCGATCGGCTGATCCGCCCCGGGCTCACCGGGGCGCGTGCCGGTCCAGGAACGCGTAGACCTCGGTGGTGTCGACGCCCGGGAACGCGCCGGTCGGCATGGCGGCGAGCATCGACGCGTGCGGTCGGGCGCTCGGCCACGACTGCCCGGCCCAGCGGTCGGAGAGCGCGTCCGGCGGGCGACGGCAGCACGCGCCGTCCGGGCACCGGGAGACCAGGCGCTCGGTCGTGTCGCGGCCGAGGAACCACTTCACGTGCGCGAACGGCACACCGACGCTCACCGAGAACTCGCCGTCCGCCGAGGCCTGGACCCGCGACGTGCACCAGTAGGTGCCGCTCGGGGTGTCCGTGTACTGGCTGAACGGGCTGAGCCGGTCCTCGACCGTGAACACCGTGCGGGCGGTCCAGCTCCGGCACACGTACTGGCCCTCGACGGCACCGAGCGGGTCCGCCGGGAAGCGCACGCCGTCGTTCTCGTACGCCTTGTGGATGACGCCCGACTCGTGGACCTTCATGAAGTGCACCGGGATGCCGAGGTGCTTCGTCGCGAGGTTCGTGAACCGGTGCGCGGCGGTCTCGTACGACACCGCGAACGCGTCACGGAGGTCCTCGATCGAGATCTCGCGCGCGTCCTTCGCGGCCCGCAGCGCCTTGACCGCGTGCCGCTCCGGCAGCAGGAGCGCCGCCGCGAGGTAGTTGGCCTCGACGCGCTGGCGGAGGAACTCGCGGTAGTCGCGCGGTTCCGCGTGCCCGAGCACGTGCGGCGCGAGCGCCTGGAGCAGCGCCGACGTCGCGTTGGACCGCCCGCGCATCCCGTTGCTGGGCAGGTAGACGCGCCGGTGCCGCAGGTCGAGCACCGAGCGGGTCGAGTGCGGCAGGTCGCCCACGTAGTGCAGCGTGAAGCCCAGGTGGGCGGCGATGTCCGCCGCGACGCGCTGGGGCAGCGGGCCGCCCGCGTGCCCGACGCCGTCGAGCAGCTCGGCCGCCGCGTCCTCGAGCTCGGGGAAGTAGTTGTCCTGCGCACGCATGGTCGCGCGCAGCTCCGCGTTCGCGCGGCGCGCCTCCTCGGGCGTCGCGGCGCGCTCGGTGTGCAGCCGCTGGAGCTCGCGCTCCAGCGCGACGATGGTCTCGAGCGCGTCCGTGGGCAGCGACTTGCCGACCCTGAGCGGGCGCAGCCCGAGCGCGTCGAAGAGCGGGCCGCGCTGCGCGCGCTCCAGCTCGATCTCGAGCGCGTCCCGGCGCGACGGCGCCTCGAGCGACAGCAGGTCGTCGAGGCTCGCGCCGAGCGCCCGCGCGACGGCCTGGAGCTGGGCGAACTTGGGCTCGCGCTTCCCGTTCTCCAGGAGCGACACCTGGGACGGCGCGCGGCCGATGGCGGCGCCGAGCTCGTCGAGCGTCATGCCGCGCGCGGTGCGCAGGTGCCGGATCCTGCGACCGATCGTCAGGGCGTCGGGCTCGCTCTCGAGCGGGATTTCCGCATGTTCCGCGATTCCGGCCGGTCGCGTCGTCGGGATAGCCATGACTGAGAGTGACACGCGCCGATCCTTCCGCACAAGAGAAGAAGTGCAGTTCTTTCGCTCGATCTGGCTTGAGACGGGGTTGTCAGCGGGAGGAAGGTCGAAGCACGGACCTCGCCGAGGTCCACCGACCGGCCCGTCCGGTCCGCGCAGCGCGGACCGGCGCACCACCAGGAGGCACCCGTGAACAGGCCCACCATCGTCAGCCGCCGCTCCCCGTCCGAGTACGCGGGCGGAGCCCGTCCGCTCGGCGCCGTCGCGACGACGGCGGACGTCGCGGGCCGCACCCCGAATCGCGCCGCGAGCGACAGCCCGCGCCCCGGCGACCAGACCCAGACCGCGGCGGAGATCGCCGAGCAGTGGGCGACCGACCCGCGCTGGGCCGGCCTCCAGCGCGACTACACCGCGGAGGACGTCGTCGCGCTGCGCGGCTCGGTGCGCGAGGAGCACACGCTCGCGCGTCGCGGGGCCGAGAAGCTCTGGGAGCAGATCCACACCGAGGAGTGGGTCGCCGCGCTCGGCGCGTTCACCGGCAACCAGGCCGTGCAGCAGGTGCGCGCGGGCCTCAAGGCCATCTACCTGTCCGGGTGGCAGGTCGCGGCCGACGCCAACCTGTCCGGCCAGACGTACCCCGACCAGTCGCTCTACCCCGCCAACTCCGTGCCCGCCGTCGTGCGCCGCATCAACAACGCGCTCCTGCGCGCGGACCAGATCGAGACGGCGGAGTCCGGTGCGCCGACACGTGACTGGCTCGCCCCGGTCGTCGCCGACGCCGAGGCCGGGTTCGGCGGCCCGCTCAACGCGTACGAGCTCATGCACTCGATGATCGCCGCCGGCGCCGCGGGCGTGCACTGGGAGGACCAGCTCGCGTCGGAGAAGAAGTGCGGCCACCTCGGCGGCAAGGTGCTCGTGCCCACGAGCCAGCACATCCGCACGCTCAACGCCGCGCGCCTCGCGGCCGACGTCGCGGGCGTGCCGTCCGTGATCATCGCCCGTACGGACTCGCTCGCCGCGGACCTGCTGACGTCCGACGTCGACGAGCGCGACCGCCCGTTCCTCACGGGCGAGCGCACCTCGGAGGGCTTCTACCGGGTGCGCCCGGGGCTCGACGCGGTCGTCGCGCGCGGCCTCGCGTACGCGCCGTACTCCGACCTCATCTGGGTCGAGACGGGCGAGCCCGACCTCGAGCTCGCGCGGACGTTCGCCGAGACGATCCACGCGCAGTACCCGGACAAGAAGCTCGCCTACAACTGCTCGCCGTCGTTCAACTGGAAGAAGCACCTCGACGACGCCCAGATCGCGAGCTTCCAGAAGGAGCTCGCCGCGATGGGCTACGCGTTCCAGTTCATCACGCTGGCCGGCTTCCACGCCGTCTCGCACTCCATGTTCGAGCTCGCGCGCGGCTACGACGAGCGCGCGATGTCCGCCTACGTCGAGCTCCAGGAGGCCGAGTTCGCCTCCGAGGCCGACGGCTACACCGCCACCCGCCACCAGCGGGAGGTCGGCACCGGCTACTTCGACCGGGTCGCCACGGCTCTCAACCCCGACGCCGCCACCCTCGCGCTCGCCGGGTCCACCGAGACCGCCCAGTTCCACTAACCCTCCCTCCTCCCGCGAGATAGAACCCGCGCGCCCGAGATAGAGCTCGCAGCGCTCTACCTCGAAGCTCGGGGTTCTATCTCGCGGGAGCACGACCTTCGGAGCACGCCATGACCACGCTGACCACGACCACCTCTCGCCCTCCGACGTCCCCCTCTGCGCCGAGCAGCCCGCGCGTCACCGGCACGCTGCGCGTCACCGGGACGCTGGGCGAGCGCTACCGCGAGATCCTCACGCCCGAGGCGCTCGACTTCCTCACGCTGCTGCACGACCGGTTCGTGGCCCGCCGCCACGAGCTGCTCATGGACCGCCAGCAGCGCCGACAGGACGTCGCGGACGGCATCGACCCCGACTTCCGCGCCGCGACGCGGCCCGTGCGCGACGACCCGTCGTGGCGCGTCGCCGGCTCGGCCGGCGCGCCGGGCCTCGAGGACCGCCGCGTCGAGATCACCGGGCCGACCGACCCGAAGATGACGATCAACGCCCTCAACTCCGGCGCCAAGGTCTGGCTCGCGGACGCCGAGGACGCCTCCAGCCCGACGTGGCGCAACGTGATCGAGGGCCAGCTCGCGCTGCACGACGCGATCCGCGGGACGCTGACCCACACGACCGGTTCGGGTGACCACCGCAAGGACTACCGCCTGCGCTCGACGACGCTCACCGACCTCCCGACGATCGTGTTCCGCCCGCGCGGGTGGCACCTCATCGAGAAGCACATGCGGTACGTCGACCGGGCCGGGGTCAGCGTGTCGGCGTCGGCGTCGCTCGTCGACTTCGGGCTGTACCTGTTCCACAACGCGCACGAGCTCGTCGCGCGTGGTCGCGGGCCGTACTTCTACCTCCCCAAGCTCGAGGGCTACCGCGAGGCGCGGCTGTGGAACGACGTGTTCGTGCTCGCCCAGGAGTACCTGGGGCTGCCGCAGGGCACGATCCGCGCCACGGTGCTCATCGAGACCCTGCCCGCGGCGTTCGAGATGGAGGAGATCCTCCACGAGCTGCGCGACCACTGCGCCGGGCTCAACGCCGGGCGGTGGGACTACCTGTTCTCCGTCATCAAGGCGTTCCGCACGCGCGGCGACTCCTACGTGCTGCCCGACCGCGCGCAGGTCACCATGACCGCCCCGTTCATGCGGGCGTACACCGAGCTGCTCGTCGCGACGTGCCACAAGCGCGGCGCGCACGCGATCGGCGGGATGAGCGCGTTCATCCCCGACCGGCGCCGGCCGGACGTCACCGAGCGCGCGTTCGAGCAGGTGCGGGCCGACAAGCGCCGCGAGGCGACGGACGGGTTCGACGGGACGTGGGTCGCGCACCCCGACCTCATCGAGGTCGCGCGCGGCGAGTTCGACGCGGTCCTGGGTGACCGGCCGCACCAGGTGTCCCGCCTGCGCGACGACGTCGAGGTGGGCCAGCACGAGCTGCTCGACATCGGCTCGGCCCGCCGCGCCGGGGCGACCGTGACCGCGGCGGGCCTGCGCTCCAACGTCTCCGTCGGGGTGCGGTACCTCGAGTCGTGGCTGCGCGGCGTCGGCGCCGCGGCGATCGACCACCTCATGGAGGACGCCGCGACCGCCGAGATCTCGCGCTCGCAGGTCTGGCAGTGGATCGCGTCGGGCACGCGCACCGAGAACGGCGTGCCCATCACGCGCGACCGCGTCGAGGCGCTGCTCGCCGAGATCGTCGACGACCTGCCGCGCACCCCGGGCAACCGGATCGACGACGCCGCGCACGTGTTCCGCGCGGTCGCGCTCGCCGAGGACTTCCCGACGTTCCTCACCATCGGGGCGTACTCGCAGTTCCTGGTGGGCTCGGAGGTCGACCAGCCGTAACGGGCCCCGCCGAACACGACATGGGGGTCGATATCCGCTGGATATCGACCCCCATGTCGTGCTCGCGGGCGGGTGGTGTCGTGCTCGGGCGGGTCGTGGCGTGCCCGACGGCGGTCCGCGTCCCCGGCCGTCCGTCGTCCCCGCTCCTGGTGCTGGCAGGCCGAGATGTGGGAGCATCCGGCCACGCACGGCGACACGGTCGTCCGGGCGCTCGCCCGCACGACCCCGGAGCAGCCATGAGCAACCCCTTCGCGCCACCGAGCCAGTCGACGCCGGCTACGCCCTCCGCCCCGTCCGCAGCTCCCGCCGCGCCGACGGCCCCAGCCCCGACGGCGCCCCCGGCGACGTCGGCTCCGGTCCCGACGCCCGGGTACCCCCGACGCCCGGGTACCC
>NZ_LUAZ01000053.1:0-24464 GCF_001647255.1 Cellulosimicrobium sp. I38E | reverse complement strand
GGTCGCAGGAGGTCACCGGGGACGCAGCCGCCCCCCGGACCGGCTGCGTCCCCGGTGACCTCCTGCGACCCGCGCACGTAGACGTCGGCGGTGAGCGTCGTCGCGATGATGTCGTCGAACGTGGAGGAGAGCATGCCGCGGAACGCGAACGTGCCGACGACGAACGCGACGCCGAGCGTCACGGCGAGCACTGAGAGCACGAACCGCACGACGTGCGCGCGTACGCCCCGCAGCGCGACGCGGATCATGCCGGGTCGACCGGCGCGGCGTGGCGCCCGGCCGGAGCCGCGGACACGCCGCCCGCGGGTCCGGGAGGCCCGGCCGGTGGGCCGTCGTCGTCCGCCGCGAGCGCCAGCGCGTCGAGGATGTCCTGCTGCGACGGGTCGTGCAGCTCGCCCGCGAGGCGGCCGTCGGCGAGGAACACGACGCGGTGCGCGTACGACGCGGCGCGCGGGTCGTGCGTGACCATGACGACGGTCTGGTCGAGCTCGTCGACGGACCGCCGCAGGAACGCGAGCACCTCGCCCGCGGAGCGGGAGTCGAGGTTGCCGGTCGGCTCGTCGGCGAACACGATCGACGGCCGCGAGACGAGCGCCCGCGCGCACGCGACGCGCTGCTGCTGCCCGCCGGACAGCTCGGACGGGCGGTGGTGCAGGCGGTCGCGCAGCCCGACGGAGTCGACGACCTCGTCGAACCACGCCCGGTCCACGTGCGTGCGCGCGATGTCGAGCGGCAGCGTGATGTTCTCCGCCGCGGTGAGCGTCGGCACGAGGTTGTAGGCCTGGAAGACGAACCCGACGCGCGTGCGGCGCAGGGCCGTGAGCCGGCGCTGCGAGAGGCGGCTGATCTCCTGGCCGTCGATCACGACGCTGCCGGACGTCGGCGAGTCCAGCCCCGCCAGGCAGTGCATGAGCGTCGACTTCCCGGAGCCGGACGGACCCATGATCGCGGTGAGCCTTCCGCGCGCGAAGTCGACGTCGACGCCGTCGAGAGCGCGGACGGCCGTCGTGCCGGACCCGTAGACCTTGACGAGCTCGCGGGCGCTCGCGCGCGCCTCGGGCGTGCCCGGGGTGTCGGTCGGCGCGTCGGTCCGGGGCGCGGGGGACGTCATGGTCCCCATCGTGGCGCGGCGCGGCGCGCGCCGCACCACCCGCGCGGGGGAGATGCGACGTGGTCGGGCACCATGCGGTGCGACGATCCGTGGACCCAGCCGTATGGGAGCGATCCCACCGGGATAGCGTGGCCCCATGAGCACCGTCGCCCCGACGCCCGCCGAGCAGTCCGCCCGGCCCGCCGTCCACCCCGTCCCCGACCTGTCCGCCGACGTCACGGGCACGGTCCCCGACCCGCGCAGCGCACCCCCGATCCGCTGGGGGATCCTCGGCGCGGGCGGCATCGCGTCGTCGTTCGCGGAGGCCGTGCGCCAGCACACGCAGGGTCGCGTCGCGTCCGTCGGCTCCCGCGACCGCGTGCGCGCCGAGCGCTTCGCGACCGCGCACGGCGTGCCGACGACGCACCACGGCTACCAGGAGCTGGTCGAGGACCCGCAGGTCGACGTCGTCTACGTCGCGACGCCGCACTCGCACCACCACGAGCACGCGCTGCTCGCGATCCGCGCGGGCAAGCACGTGCTCGTCGAGAAGGCGTTCACGCGCAACGAGGCGGAGGCGGTCGAGGTGCTCGACGCCGCGCGCGAGGCTGGCGTGTTCGTCATGGAGGCCATGTGGACGCGGTTCCTGCCGCACGTCGCCGCGCTGCGCGGCGTGATCGCGCGCGGGGAGATCGGCGACGTCGTCAACCTCAGCGCCGACCACGGCCAGTGGTTCGCGTTCGACCCGGAGCACCGCCTCTACGCCCCGGAGCTCGCGGGCGGCGCGCTGCTCGACCTGGGCGTGTACCCGGTGTCGTTCGCGCACGACCTGCTGGGCGCGCCGTCGTCGGTCACCGCGGTGGGCTCGCTCACCGAGACGGGCGTGGACGGGCAGGTGAGCGTCGTGCTCGGTTACGGCGACACGCAGGCGACGCTCTCGACGACGCTGTGGTCGCGCACCGCGACGGCCGCGGTGATCTCGGGCACGGCGGGGCGCATCGAGGTGGAGGGGAACTTCTACGCGCCGACGTCGTTCCGCGTGATCCGCCACGACGGCGCGTCCTGGTACTACGACGGCTTCACGGGCGAGGGCAAGCAGTACCAGGCGGCCGAGGTCGCGCGCCGTGTCGCCGCGGGCGAGACGCAGAGCCCGCGCATGTCGTGGGACTCGACGCTCGAGGTCATGCGGACGCTCGACGAGGTGCGCCGCCAGATCGGGGTCGTCTACCCGGGGGAGTGAGCCCGTCCGCCGCGAGATCGACCGGAGCGTTCGAGATCGACCGACGGAGGGTCGATCTGGGAGCGCTCGGGTCGATCTCGCGGCAAGGGTCAGTCGGTGTGCTCGACGACGTAGCTGCGGCCGTCCGGGCCCGTCACGCGCTCGAAGCGGGTCTTGAGCTCCTGGTCGCGCTCGCGTTCGGCGTCGGAGACGCCGCGCCCGTCGGCGTCCTGGCGGCCGACCTGGGCGGGGCCGAAGATCGGGAGGAACCCCTCGGTGATGCGCATGCCGAGCGTGCGCCTGTCGTTCTTCCGCGCCACGGTGTCCTCCGCTGCAGGCTCTCGTCAGATGATTGGTGCACCAATCATTGGTGTACCAAGAATAGCGCGATCCTCGGTACCATGGCGCCATGACGGGTGACGAGGTCGACGGGACGGCCGTGCGGGGCGCGGGCACGCTGTTCGCCGACCCCCTCGCGCTCGAGGCGCAGGTCTGCTTCGCGCTCTCGGCGGGGGCGCGGGGCATGGTGGCGCTGTACCGCCCCCTGCTCGAGCCGCTCGGCATCACGCACCCGCAGTACCTCGTGCTCCTCGCGCTCTGGCAGGACGACGCCGCGGGGACGACGTCGACCGTCGGCGGCCTCGCCGCACGCCTGCACCTCGACGCCGGCACGCTCTCGCCCCTGCTCAAGCGGCTCGAGACGCTCGGGTACGTGCGCCGGTCGCGCTCGCCCGACGACGGTCGCCAGGTCCGCGTGACCCTCACCGCCGAGGGACGTGCGCGCCGCCGCGACGCCGAGCGCATCCCGCCGGCGATCGTCGCGGCCACGGGACTCAGCCTCGACGAGCTCGCCGAGGTGCACGCCGCGGCGTCCAAGGTCGTCGCCGCCGCGCTGCGCGCGGGCGTCTACTGACGAGAGTCAGGCGTCGGTGACGCGGACGCCGTCGGGACCGACGACGAAGCGGACCGCCGCCAGCCCCGTCGCCAGCGCGTCGGGCGCGGGGGAGGCCTCCGCGAGCTCGGCGGCCGAGTGGGTGCCCGTCACGGCGAGGGTCGCGCAGCCCGCCGCGCGCGCCGCGGCGATCCCCGCGGGGGCGTCCTCGACGACGAGGCACCGTGCCGGGTCCACGCCGAGTCGCTCCGCGCCGAGCAGGAACGGGTCCGGGTCGGGCTTGCCGCGCGCGACGTCGTCGGCCGTCACCACGACCGACGGCGCGGCGAGGCCCGACGCCGCCATGCGCGCCGCGGCGAGCGGGCGCGTGCAGGACGTGACGATCGCCTGCCGTCCGGGCGGGAGGACGGCCAGCGCGTCCCGCGTGCCGGGCAGGATCGTCACGCCCTCGTTGTCCTCGAGCTCGAGCGCGTGGATGCGCTCGTAGGCCGGTTCGACCCGGTCCTCCGGCAGGAGCTCGGCGATGAGCGTGCGCGCCGGGGTGCCGTGCTGGATCTGGAACTCCTCGGGGTCGGGCAGGCCGTGCTCGGCCGCCCAGCGCCGCCAGTTGCGGTCGACCGCCGGGACGGAGTCGATGAGCGTGCCGTCCATGTCGAACAGCACGGCGTCGAACGTGCGTCCGGCGAACGCGACGCCGGGGGTGGGCAGGGAGCGGGGCGCGGTGGCGGGGTCGGGCATGCCCCGAGGCTAGCCCGCGGCCGCACCCGTGTCCGACGCCGCGGATAGGGTGGACGCCGTGAGCGCACCCGGGTACTTCATCTCCTTCGAGGGCGGCGACGGCGTCGGCAAGTCCACCCAGTCGCGCCTTCTCGGGCAGTGGCTCGGCGAGCTCACGGGGCGCGAGGTCGTGCTGACGCGCGAGCCCGGCGGCACCGAGCTCGGCAAGGAGCTGCGGGCGGCGGTGCTCCACGGGCAGGACATGGACCCGCGCACCGAGGCGCTCATCTACGCCGCGGACCGCGCGCACCACGTCGCGAGCCTCGTGCGCCCCGCGCTCGAGCGGGGTGCGATCGTCGTCACGGACCGCTACCTCGACTCGTCGGTCGCGTACCAGGCGGGCGGGCGCGAGCTCGGCGCGGACGAGGTCGAGCTCATCTCGCGCTGGGCCGTGCAGGACCTCATGCCGGACGTCACGATCCTGCTCGACCTCGACCCGGCAGCGGCCTCCGCGCGGATCCGGCGGCAGCACGACCGCCTGGAGCGCGCCGGGGCGGAGTTCCACCGCCGCACGCGGGAGGCGTTCCTCGCGCGCGCGGCGGCGGACCCGGAGCGCTGGGTCGTGCTCGACGCCACGGCCTCGATCGACGACCTCCAGGCGCAGATCCGGGTCGACGTCGCCGCGCGGCTCGAGCTCACGCCGGTCGTGGAGGAGGCGGAGGACACGATCGCGGCCGAGCCCGACGACGGCTTCGACGACACCGACAGCGCGATCGGGTACACCCCGGGTCTCGGCCTCGGGCCGGGTGCCGCCGCCGGGCCGGCCACGGGGAGCGGGGCCGCGTGACCGTCTGGGACGACGTCGTCGGCCAGGAGCAGGCCGTCGAGGTGCTCCGCGCCGCCGCGACCGACCCCGCCGCGATGACGCACGCGTGGCTGCTCACCGGCCCGCCCGGCTCCGGCCGCTCGAACGCCGCGCGCGCGTTCGCCGCCGCGCTCCAGTGCGAGCAGGGCGGGTGCGGGCACTGCCAGGCGTGCCGCACGACGCTCGCCGGGACGCACCCCGACGTGACGCTCGTCGCGACCGAGCTCGTGACCATCAAGATCGACGAGGTGCGCGACCTCGTGACGGTCGCGAGCCGCAGCCCGTCGCAGGGCCGGCGTCGCGTGATCGTCGTCGAGGACGCCGACCGCATGGCGGAGCGCACGACGAACGTGCTGCTCAAGGCGATCGAGGAGCCCGCGCCCCACACGGTGTGGATCCTCTGCGCGCCGAGCCCGCAGGACGTGCTCGTGACGATCCGCTCCCGGTGCCGTGGCGTCGTGCTCCGCGTGCCCCCGGTCGAGGCCGTGGCCGGGCTGCTGGTCCAGCGCGACGGCGTGGACGAGCACGTCGCGCTCGTCGCCGCCCGCGCGGCGCAGAGCCACATCGGGCTCGCGCGCCGGCTGGCCCGCGACGCCGGAGCCCGGGACCGGCGGACGTCGGTGCTCTCGCTCGCGCGCCGGGTCCGCGGCGTGGGCGACGCCGTGCTCGCCGCGGGCGAGCTCGTGGACCTCGCGCAGGCCGAGGCGAAGGCGGCGACGGAGGAGCGCGACGCGGCCGAGAAGGCGGAGCTGCTGCGCGCGCTCGGCGTCGCCGACGGCGAGACCCTCCCGCCCCGCCTGCGGTCCCAGCTCCGCGACCTCGAGGCCGACCAGAAGCGGCGCGCGACCCGGCACCAGCGCGACGTGCTCGACCGCGCGATGGTCGACCTGCTGTCCCTCTACCGCGACGTGCTCGTCGTGCAGCTCGGGGCGGAGGTCGAGCTCGTCAACGTCGAGCTCGCGGAGGCGGTGCGCACGCTCGCCGAGGACTCCACGCCGGAGCAGACCGTGCGGCGGATGGACGCGATCGGCGTCGCGCGCGAGCGGCTGGAGGGCAACGTCGCGCCGCTGCTCGCGGTCGAGGCGATGGTCATCGCGCTGCGTCCTCAGGGCTGACGCGCGCACGGCCGCCCCTGCCCGCAGGGCCGACCCGCCCTCAGCGGCGGCGCCCCCGGGAGAACATCCCGCTCCCGAGCGGCGCGCGACCGCCGCCGCCCTGGCGACGGCGTCGCCGACGGTCGACGAGCGCCTGGACGGCGACACCCCCGAACGCGACCAGGGCGATCACCGCGGTGATCCGCGCGGCCAGGGGCGTGCTCGGGGCGCGGCCGCTGCCCGAGCCCGTGGCGACGAGCTCCGGGACGAGCAGGCCGCCGATCACGAGCCAGCCGAAGAAGACGGTGACCGTGCCCGTGAGAAGGACCTTCGCGACCGCGTAGAGGCGCTCGCCGAGGCGTCGGGGCACGGTCAACGACACGGCACCGACCGCGAACGCGAGCAGGAACGCGAGCACCAGCACGGCGGGCACGACCTCCTCGCCCTCGGCGAGGTCGTCCCACGACGCGCGGAGCAGGAGGGCGCCGATCCCCAGCGGGACCGCCGCGAGCAGGAGTCCCGACCACCAGCGCAGGGGAGGGTCGCGCGGTGGTTGCCGGCGCGGCCGCGGGGGTCGGGTCCGACGGCGGGCGTTCACGCCCCGGTCCGGTCGCTCGCGGCGGCGCGGGACGCGGCGATGCGCTCGCCGTTCTCCTCCGACCAGGCACGGATCGCGTCGATGGGGCCGAGGAGCGACCGGCCGAGGTCGGTGAGCGCGTACTCGACGCGCGGCGGCACCTCGGCGTAGACCGTGCGCTGGACCAGGCCGTCACGCTCCAGCGAGCGCAGCGTCTGGGTCAGGACCTTGGGCGTGACGACGCCGACGAGGTCGCGCAGCTCTCCGAAGCGCAGGACGCGCCGGCGCAGGGCCATGAAGACGAGGAGCGTCCACTTGTCGCCGATGCGCTCGACGACGAGCCTGCTCGGGCAGTCGGCGGAGAACACGTCGGGTGCGCCGTCGGAACCACCGTCGGGTCCGCTCCGCGAGACGCGGGCGGCGGCGTCGCCGCGCGGCGGGCTCGCCATGGTATCCACCGGGGAAGTATGGCACGGTGAAGTCACCAGTACCTGAGAGATACCGTGCCGTCCGGACCGGTCGCCGACCGGCCACGACACGGGAGGTACGACATGCAGGTGCTGCTCACCGGGGGGACCGGGTTCGTCGGGTCGGCCGTGCTGCGCGAGCTGCGCGGCCGCGGGCACGAGGTGACCGCGCTCGTGCGGTCCGAGGCGTCCGCCGCGGCCGTCGCCGCGGCCGGGGCGACCCCCGTCCAGATGGACGCGTACGACGTCGACGCGCTCGTCGCCGTCCTCGACCGGGCCGAGGGCGCGATCCACGCCGCCGCACCCGGGGACGGGACGAGCGAGGCCCTCGACCGGGCGGTCGTCGAGGCGGTCACGCGCGCGTTCGGAGGGACGACCAGGCCGTTCGTGCACACGAGCGGGGTGTGGAAGTGGGGCGGCGGGTCGGCGACGGAGACCTCGCCGACCGACCCGCCCGCGATCGTCGCGTGGCGCGTCGCCGTGGAGGAGCTGCTGCTCGCCCAGGACGTCGTCGCGTCGGTCGTCGCGCCCGGCGTCGTCTACGGGGACGGTCGCGGCATCCCCGCGCTCGTCTCGGGGGCGCCGCGCGTGGACGGACCGGACGGACCGGGTCTCGCGCTCGTCGGCGACGGCGCGCAGCACTGGTCGGTCGTGCACGTCGACGACCTCGCGGTGCTCTACGCGCTCGCGCTGGAGCACGGCGCCCGCGGCCACCTGCTCGGCACGACGGCGGAGCACCCCACGGTCCGGGCGCTCACCGAGGCGGCGAGCCGGGCCGCAGGGCTGGGCGGAGTCGTCGTGCCGCAGTCCGTCGAGGCGACCCGCGAGCGGTTCGGGGCGCCCTTCGCGGACGCGCTGCTGCTGGACCAGGCGACGCGTGCCGTCCGGGCGGCCGAGCTCGGCTGGACCCCGGTCCGTGGGTCGCTGGTCGAGGAGCTGGAGAGCGGCTCCTACGTGCCCGAGGCCGCGGCGCGCGCCTGACGTCCGCTCACGTCGCCGGGGCCGCCGCGCGGAGCTTCTCCAGCAGCGGCCCCGCGGCGTCCGCGAGGAACTCGCGCTGCCCGACCTCGCCCACCTGGACGAGCGCGAGGTCGGTGAACCCCGCCTCCCACCACGCGGACGCCGCCTCGACGATCTGGTCGAGGTCCGGGCCGCACGGGATCGACTCCGCGACGTCCTCGGGCCGGACGAACTGGCTCGCGGCCTCGAACGCCTCGGTCGTGGGCAGGTCGGCGTTCACGTGCCAGCCGCCCCCGAACCAGCGGAACTGCTCGTGCGCGCGGGCCACCGCGACGTCCTCGTCGGGGTCCCAGCAGATCGGCATCTGCCCGACGACGCGCGACGGCGCGAGGTCCGCACGGTCCCGGACCCCCGACCACCGCTCGACGACGTCGGCGTCGGGCTCGGTGGTCACGAGGTGGTCGGCCAGCGGGGCGAACCGCTCGATCGACCGCGGGCCGGACACGGCGACGCCGATCTCCACGGTCTCGTCGGGGAGGTCCCAGAGCCGCGCGGAGTCGACGCGGTAGTGCACGCCCTCGAACGTGAGGCGCTCGCCGTCGAGCAGGGACCGGATGATCTCCACGGCCTCCTCGAGCATGTCGTGCCGCTCGCCGACCGCGGGCCAGCGCTCGCCCGCGACGTGCTCGTTGAGGTTCTCCCCGGCGCCGAGGCCGAGCGTGAAGCGGTCGTCGGAGAGGAGGGCGACCGTCGCGGCCTTCTGCGCGACCACGGCCGGGTGGTAGCGCAGCAGGGGACAGGTCACGTACGTCATGAGCCCGACGCGCTCCGTCGCCTGGGCGACGGCGCCGAGCACGGACCAGGCGTAGGGGGAGTGGCCCTGGGCGTCGAGCCACGGGAAGTAGTGGTCGCTCATCACCTCGAACTCGAAGCCGACGCGTTCCGCGTCGACCGCGTGCTCGACGAGCGCGCGCGGGCCGGACTGCTCGGTCATGAGGGTGTAGCCGAAGCGGGTCATCCCTCGATCGTGGGACGGGCCGGCCGCACCCGCACGCGGGTGCGACCGGCCCGTCCGGTCACGCGAGGTCGCTCAGGCGAGCGCCTTCGCCTTGAGCTGCGCGAACTCCTCGGGCGTGATCGCCCCGGAGTCCAGGAGCGACTTGGCGTGCGTGATCTGCTCGGCCGGCGAGGTGTTCGCGACCTGCCGGATGTACGCGTCGGTGTCCTGCTTCGCCTGGACGACGGCGGCCGCCTGCCGCTCCGCCATCCCGCGCCCGCGGGCGATGAGGTAGACGAGCGACGTCAGGATCGGCAGGAAGATGAGGAAGATGATCCACACGGCCTTCCACCAGCCCGAGAGCTCCCGGTCACGGAACAGGTCCGCGATGATCTGGAAGAGCACGATGAGGTAGGCGATGAAGAAGAAGCTCCAGACGAGGAGCCAGAAGAAGTCCCAGAAGTCCACGGTCGCGCCCTTTCTCGACGGATCCCCGTACCCGGAGCACGGCCGGCTGCCGCGCACCAACAGGGCGAACCTAGCGACGATGGGTGGTTTGCGCCCGGCGAAAGCCGGGTGAAGCGCGCGAAGGTGCCGTACCTCGTCTCTCGGTGCGGATCACCCCGGGTCCGGCACCGCCTCCCGGCGCCTCGCCCGCACGACGTCGCCGACGATGACGGCGAGGAGGACGGCGTCCGTGGTCCAGTAGAGGGCGAGGGGCGTCAGCCATGCGTGCGTGCCGAAGAGCGCGGCGACCGCGGCGGCCCCCGCCAGGTGCGGGAGCGACCACCGCCCGCCCGCCGCGCGGCGGAACAGCGCGTTGCCGACCAGGTAGGTCGCCGCCGCCCCGCACACGAGCGCGGCGGTCCACGCGTCGGCGTGGCCCGCGCCGTCGTGACCCAGCGGGTGCAGCAGGACCAGCTCGTCCGCCACGGCGGTGAGCACGATCCCCGCGACGATGACGAACGGCACGTACGTGTACGCCGTCTGCGCCACCATGCCGCGCTCGTCGCGCGACGTGAAGTACTCGGTCGCGCGCCGCTCCGAGCGGTCGAAGAAGAGCAGCCACATGAGCACCGTGCTCGCGAACGCCGAGCAGAACGCGGAGACGGTCGTCGCGTCGAGGGGCAGCTCCGCGAACGCGGCACCCGTGACGATGATCGACTCGCCCAGGCAGATGATGACGAACAGGCTCACGCGCTCGGCCATGTGCTCGCCCCGCACGACCCACGTGCTCGCGCGCGACGCGCCGAGCCAGGGGAGCCAGAACATCGCGCGCGGTCCCGCCAGGTCGATCGCGCACGCGACCCCCCACAGCGCGAGCCGGTGCTCCTCGGCGACCGCACCCGCGATCCACAGGCTTCCCGAGACGACGAACCACGTGGTGATGCGGACGAAGTTCACCGCGTTCTCCGGCCAGACCCGGCCCAGGGCGACCAGGACGAACGCGCTGCGCCCCACCTGCATCGTCACGAGCATCACCGCGAACAGCAGGGCCTTGTCGCCGAACGCCTCGGGGATGGCGCTCGCGAGCACGAGGC
This sequence comes from Cellulosimicrobium sp. I38E, assembly GCF_001647255.1. NCBI lineage: Bacteria > Bacillati > Actinomycetota > Actinomycetes > Micrococcales > Promicromonosporaceae > Cellulosimicrobium > Cellulosimicrobium sp. I38E. The sequence continues at coordinate 14,045 of NZ_LUAZ01000053.1, read as the reverse complement.
CGAGCAGCATGAGGACGACGAGCATCGTCCGCACGGGGACACGCTCGGGGTCGAGCCAGTTCGTCGTCCACATCGTGAAGACCCACACCCACCACACCGCCACGCCCAGGACGAGCGTGTGCGCGAGCGTCTCGGCCCCCGGGTGCGCGATGAGGCCGTGCGAGAGCTGCGTGACCGCGAAGACGAACACGAGGTCGAAGAAGAGCTCGACGTAGCCGACGCGGCTCGAGTCGCCGCCGTCGCCGTGCCGCCGGAGGTCGGTGCGCAGGCCCCAGGGCAGCGGGGGCCGCCCGGTGCCGGGCGTGGTGAGCGGAGCGTCCATGCTGGGATGCTCCCACCCCGGGTCACCGTCGGGTCACGATCGTCCGGCGCGTCGCGGTTCGCCGCGCACGACCGCCCCCCAGGGACCACGATGGTCGCGCCACCCGTCTCGACCGAGGAGTGCTCATGGTTCCCGTCCGCCGCCCCGTCTCCCGGTCGGCTCGTGCCGCATCCGCGCTCTCGCTCGTCCTCGCGGTCGGCCTCCTGGGGGCGTGTGCCTCCGAGACCGACGGCGGCGGCGACGACCCGTCCGCGTCCGAGGAGTCCACCGAGCCCGGCGAGGACGCGTCCGAGGAGCCGTCGGACGACGCGTCCGAGGAGGAGGGTCTGCCCGACGCCGGGACGATGGACGTCGTGGCGGGCGCGCACGGCACGGGCCTGCCGCCCGGGGTCGACGCGCCGACCGAGGGCGGGACGGGCGCCGCGTGGAGCGCGGAGCCGGGGCTGCTGTTCGTCGTGACGTACGGGTCGAGCACGTGCCCCGTGCTCGCGGAGGACGAGGCCGAGGTCCAGGGCGGCGACGTCGTCGTGACATTCGTCGAGATCGCCCCGGACACGCCGTGCACGATGGACTACGTGCCCGCTACCTCCGTGGTCGGGGTGCCCGACGACGTGGATGCGAGCGGCGAGGTGAGCGTCGTCCTGGGCGACCGCGGGACGGTCGTCGTCCCGCCCGCGGCGGACGGTACGACCGGCGAGTCGGCCTGGGTCGAGGAGTAGCCGGTCCCTGCGGTGAAGAGCGCGTGAAAGGACGGTCCCGCCCCGGCGGGACCGACCTGCGTGCACCCGCGGAGCGGCTACCGTGTGCGGGTGACGACGCCCCCCTCCCGCGCTGCTCGACGTCCCCTGGTCGCCGCCGCGACCCTCGTGCTGGCCCTCGTCCTCGGCGCGTGCTCGGTGCCTCCGAAGCAGCAGACCCCTGTGGACGACGTCGCGACCTCCGCGTCCGGCACGGGCGAGACCGGTCCCGAGGGCTTCGAGGAGTTCTACGGCCAGAGTCTCGCCTGGGAGGACTGCGGCGCGGGCTGGGAGTGCGCGACGGCGCGCGCCCCGCTCTCCTGGCAGGACCCGGCGGCGGGCGAGATCGAGCTCGCGGTGAAGCGGCAGCCTGCGACGGGGGAGCGCATCGGCTCGCTCCTCACCAACCCGGGCGGGCCCGGGGCCTCCGGGATCGACTTCATCACGAGCCTCGCCCCGACGGTCGGCGAGCGCGTCACCGCTGCCTACGACCTCGTCGGGTTCGACCCGCGCGGCGTCGGCCAGTCCGCGCCCGTCGAGTGCCTCGACGACGCGGCGAAGGACGAGTCCCTGTCCCGCGACTTCGACACCGACGAGGCGGGGCTCGAGGCGCTCGCGGAGGACCGCCGCGCCTGGGCCGAGGCGTGCGCCGAGAACACGGGCGACCTGCTCGGCCAGGTCGACACGCAGAGCGCCGCGCGGGACATGGACATGCTGCGCGCCGTCCTCGGCGACGAGAAGCTCGCCTACCTCGGCTACTCCTACGGCACGCAGCTCGGCGCCACCTATGCGGGGCTGTTCCCGGACAAGGTCGGGCGCCTCGTGCTCGACGGCGCGATCGACACGTCGCTCGACCCCGACACGATCTCCGAGCAGCAGGCGGTCGGCTTCGAGAACGCCCTGCGCGCGTACGTCGAGGACTGCCAGGCCGGCGCCGACTGCCCGCTGCGCGGGGACGCCGACGCGGGGATGCGCCAGATCCGCTCGCTCCTCGACGCGGCGAAGGCGAACCCGCTGCCGACGGACAGCGAGCGCCGGGTGACGCAGACGCTCGGCTTCTACGGCGTCGCCGTCACCCTCTACAACGACCAGAGCTGGCCCGTGCTCACGCAGGCGCTCACGGAGGCGTTCGAGGAGGGGACGGGCAACCTGCTGCTCTACCTGGCCGACTTCTACAACGACCGCAACCCCGACGGGACGTACTCGACCAACTCGTCGGAGGCGTTCCGCGCGGTCAACTGCCTCGACGGCCGCCAGGACGACGACCCCGACGCGATGCAGGCCCAGCTCGAGCGCCTCGAGGAGGCCGCGCCGACGATGGGCTTCTTCTTCGCGTTCGGCGGCCTCACGTGCGACGGCTGGGCGTACCCGGTGGTGGAGCAGGAGTTCGACCTCCACGCCGAGGGCGCCGCGCCCATCGTCGTCATCGGGACGACCAACGACCCCGCCACCCCGTACGTGTGGGCCGAGGGCCTCGCGGACACGCTCGAATCGGGCGTCCTGCTCACCTGGGAGGGTGAGGGCCACACGGCCTACGGCCGCTCCAACGCGTGCCTGGGCGACGCCGTCGACGACTATCTGGTGGACGGGACGGTGCCCGAGGACGGGCTGCGCTGCTGACCCGGGGAGCGTCCGACGGCGGGCCACGGGGCCGCTTTGGAATCTGGCCCGGTCGTTGGGTACAGTAGGCGCTCGTTGCCAGCGGTTCGCGGAGCGGACCGGGACGTAGCACGCCGCCTTAGCTCAGTCGGCAGAGCGATTCACTCGTAATGAATAGGTCAAGGGTTCGATTCCCTTAGGCGGCTCCGACACCGAAGCCCTGACCAGCGGAAACGCTGGTCAGGGCTTCGTCGTTCCCAGGAGGTGGTGCGTCGTCCGGCTCACCGTGCCGGGTGACCCTCCCGTCGCTGTTCGTCGCCGCGCGTCCTGCGGCAGCACCGCACCTCTGAAGGACATCCGGTCGGCACGGGTCGCGTCGGCCGGGCGCCGTCACGCCGGAGACGAGCCCGGCTTGTTGCCGCCCGGTGGCGAGCCCGCGCAACCGCCAGGGCTCCGCCGACTGTTCGTCTGCTGGACGGACTCTCGTCACCGGCCGGACGCGTTCCCGGGCTTGGCTCGTGCCGATGCCACCCGACGAGACGAGGCCCACGATGGTCGAGAGCCCGGCGACCCTCCGCGAGACCGACACGCCGACCCCGCGCGCCGCCCGTCCGCTGAACGCGCGCGCCGCACGATTCCCGCGCCCCGCCGTCGCGGCGCACGACCCGTCGGACCCGGACTACACGGCGGGGGACGTCGACGAGCTGGTGCGGTGGCAGCGTCGCGCGGCCAGGGGCGCCGCGCCGCGCACGCGCTGAGGGCTCAGCCGACGCGGCGCAGCAGCAGGATCGCGCCCCCCGCGGCGGCGGCGACGAGCCCGCCGACGCCGACCACGGCGAGCGTCGGGAACGTCTCCTCCGCGGGCGGGGGAGGCGCCATGCGCTCCGCGGCGGACGTCAGCGGCGTGCGCGACGGCTCCGGCCGGGGCGTCTTGGGCGTCTCGGTGGGGGTGGGCTCGACGGGCGCCTCGGTCGTCGGCTCCTGCGTCGGCTCCTCGGTGACCTCCGGCTCGGGCGCCTCCGCCGTCTCGACGGGTGCCTCGACGACCGGCTCCGGCGCCTCGACCACCGGCGCCTCGACCGGGGCCTCCGTCGCGGGAGCAGGGGGCGGGGTCGTCGGCGGGGGCGTGGCGGCGGTCGTGCAGACGGCGTCGTCGCCGTTCCACCCGGCGAACTGCCGGTCGATGCCCGTCACGAGGACCCAGCTGACGCAGTACCCGTCGCCGTACGGCCCGCGCTGCGGGACGTCGAGCTCCAGGACGCCGTCGGCCGCGTCCTCCCGCGAGTACCGGTCGCCGAGGTTGCGCGCGTGCGACCCGTCAGGGGCCGTGACGATGTACCCGAGCCACCCTGAGGAGTCGCGCAGCCGGCTCGCGTCGAAGGACACGGAGTCGACGGTGACGGTGAGACCGCCGCCGCCGTCGCGGTCGTCGGCCACCGCCGGCGACGCGGCGAGCGCCGCCGTGACGACCCCCAGCGTCGCGAGCGCGAGCAGTCGGCCAGCGGCGCGCATCATCACCTCCGGGTCGGCTCGGGCGTGGTCCGCGGCACATCGTACGCAAACCTGGCTCGCCGTCGGAAAGGCCTGTCGTGAGCCCGGACAAATCGCTCGACGACGACGCTCGTGCCGTCCTAGCGTGGCCGCCATGTTCTTCGTGACGATGGTGCGTCGTGGCCGGGCCGGCCTCGCGGCGCGAGTGGGGATGGCACCCGCTCACCGCTGAGCACGCCGCGCGCGTGGTCGACGACGCCGGGGTTCGCCCCGGTCAGCTCGTCCTCGACCTCGGGGCGGGGGACGGGGCCCTCACGCGGCACCTCGTGGCCGCGGGCGCGCGCGTCCTCGCCGTCGAGCTGCACCCGCGCCGCGCCCGCACCCTGCGCGAGCGTTTCGCCGGTGCGGACGTGACGGTCCTGGAGGTCGACCTCGCCGACCTGCGCCTGCCGCGGCGCCCGTTCCGCGTCGTCGCGAACCCGCCGTTCGGGCTGACGTCGCCCCTGCTCGCCCGCGTGCTCGCCCGGGGATCCGCGCTCGTGGCGGCGGACGTCGTCGTGCAGCGGCAGGCCGCGCGGCGCATCGCCGCGGGCGAGGGCACGGCGGGCCGCGCCGCGCGGGGCTGGGCCGTCGAGGTCGGGCGGCCCGTGCCGCGCTCGGCGTTCCGGCCGCCGCCGCGTGTCGACGCGGTCGTGCTCCGCGTCCGGCGAGGGCGGCGCTGAGGTGCGCCTACGGGTTCGGTCGGCCGAGCGTCCCGAGCCACGTGACGATCGCCTCGCACACCGCGGCGTCCTGGCCCTTGAGGTCGTGCGCGCCCGGCAGCTCGACGCGCGTGACCGGGCCGGGGATCGCGGCGGTGTGCTCGGTGAGCTCGTCCGGCGTCGCGAACGGGTCCGTGCGCCCCGACACGAGGAGCACGGGCACGCGGAGGTCGGGGAAGTGCTCGGTGCGCAGGCGCTCGGGCTTGCCCGGCGGGTGCAGCGGGTAGCTGACCAGCGCGAGCCCTGCGGCGGGCAGACCCTCGGCCACGGCCATCGAGCACATGCGCCCGCCGTACGAGCGGCCGCCGAGCACGAGGTGGTCCGTCGTCGTGCCGAGCTCGGCGGCGAACGCCTCCGCCTCGGCGCGCACGTGGGCGATCGCGACGGGCGGACGGTCGGGCATCCGCTTGCCCGCGGTCCGGTACGGGAAGTCGACGCGGCGCACGGGCAGGGGCGGGTCGAGCGCGGCGAGCGCGTCGTCGATCGCGACGAGCGCGCGGTGGTCGCGGCTCGCGCCGGCGCCCGGCGTGAGCAGGACGCCGGCGACGGGCCGGTCGGCGGGGGTCGGCGTGGTCACCCGCCCAGTCTCGCAGCGAGCACGACGTTCCTCCTGGTCGAGCACGACGTGGGCGTCGCGACGACGCTCAGAGCGACGCCCACGTCGTGCTCGGCGGGTCAGAGCTCGGCGAGGAGCCCCCGCATCGTGTCGATCTCCTCCTGCTGCGTCGCGACGATCTCCTCCGCGAGGGCGCGCACCTCGGGGTCCTCGCCCTCGGCGAGCACGTCCTGCGCCATCGCGACGGCGCCCTCGTGGTGCTCGACCATGCCCTCGAGGAACAGGCGCTGGGCCTCCTCGGCGGGCGCCGCCTCGAGCGCGGCGAGCGCCTCGTCGTCGAGCATGCCGTCCATGTGGCCGCCGTGGTCGCCGCCGGACGGGTCGGCGCCCCAGCGGTCGAGCATCGCGGTCATCTGCTCGACCTCGGGGGCCTGGGCCGCCTCGATCTGCTCCGCGAGCGCGACGACGCGCTCGTCGACGCCGTCCTTCGCGAGCACGATCGCGGACATCTCCACGGCCTGCTCGTGGTGCGGGATCATCATCTGGGCGAACATCACGTCGGCGTCGGACGCCGTCGTGACGCCCGCGGACGTCTCGCTCGACGAGCCTGCTGCGGGGTGCTCGTCGTGGTCGCCCGTGCCGGCGTCGGAGCAGCCGGCGAGGACGAGCGTCGTGCCGAGCGCGAGCGCGGCGAGGGTCGTGCGGGCGGTGCGTATCATGGTCGATCTCCGTTCGTGGGGTGCAGCGGGCGCACGTCGGCGCCCAGGACGGGGCCGGCGTCGGCCTACGTCCTGCTGATCCCCAGCGCATGGAGGTCGGGCGGTCGGTCCGGGACCGGCACCCGGAGTCCCGTGGAGGCGCGCGCCGCGTCCCCCGGCGGGTGCGACGGTGCCCGACGGCGCAGCGCGTCCCGTGCGGCGAGCGTCACCAGCGCGACGAGCACCATGAGGCACAACGGCCCCGCGCTGCCGTGAGGGTCGACGCCGATCGAGAGATCCAGGTGCGGCCCGGAGGCGCCCGCGCCGTCGACGCGGCCGAGCCCGGTGGAGGCGGACGAGAGGTCGCCGTGCCCGGAGAGGGCGTCGCCCGCGGGCGCCTGCCGACCCTCGGCGAGGGTGACCGGACCCCCGTGCCCGGCGCCGCCGTCGGGCAGCGCGACGCCGTGGTGCGTGCTGCTGCCCGCCAGGACGTGCATCCACAGGACGGCTGCGGCCAGCACGCCCACGAGCACGACGGCCGACCACGACCCTGCGCGCCCGTGAGCACGACGTTGCCGTCGTTCTCGCGCGGAGAACGACGGCAAGCTCGTGCTCGACGTGGAGGTCACCGGGAGGCGAGCCGCGCCGGGTCGAGGTCGATGCGGCGCAGGAGCTGCGCGTTGAGCGCCACGATGACCGTCGAGGCGGACATGAGGATCGCGCCCACCGCCATCGGCATGACGAACCCGACGGGAGCGAGCACGCCCGCCGCCAGCGGCACCGCCGCGATGTTGTAGCCCGCGGCCCACCACAGGTTCTGCTGCATCTTGCGGTACGAGGCGTGCGACAGCTCGATGATCGAGAGCACGGCGCGCGGGTCGGAGCTGGCGAGGATGACCCCGGCCGACGCGATCGCGACGTCCGTGCCGGCGCCGATGGCGATGCCGACGTCCGCCTGCGCGAGCGCGGGCGCGTCGTTGACGCCGTCGCCGACCATCGCGACGACGCGGCCGTCGTGCTGGAGCTCGGCGACCTTCGCGTCCTTGTCCTCGGGGCGCACGCCGGCGAACACCTGGTCGATCCCCAGCTCGCGGCCGACCGCGCGGGCGACGGGCTCGGCGTCGCCCGTGATCATGACGACCTTGATGCCGCGCCGGTGCAGGGCGTCGACCGCCTCGCGCGACTCGGGGCGGATCGCGTCCGCGAGGGCGAACGCGCCCACGACCTCGCCCGTCGCGTGGTCGTGCCCCGCCTCGGGCGAGACCACCACGTGCAGGACGGTCGCGCCGTCGTGGGCCCAGGCCTCGGCGTCGGGCAGGGGGTCGAGCCGCCGCTCGCGCAGGAGCGCGGGACCGCCGACCGCCACGCGTCGCGCGCCGTCGGGGGCCGGGACGGTCGCCTCGACGCCGACCGCGGTGAGCGACCGGAAGTCGGTCGCCTGCGGGACCTGGACGTGCCGCTCGGCAGCGCGGTCGACGATCGCCCGCGCGAGCGGGTGCTGGCTGTCGGCCTCGGCCGCGGCGGCGAGCGCGAGGAGCTCGTCCTCGGTGGTGCCGCCCGCGGTCGCGAGGTGCGCCACGACCGGCTCGCCCGCGGTGAGCGTCCCGGTCTTGTCGAACAGGACGGTGTCCACCGTGCGCATGCGCTCGAGCGCGAGGCGGTCCTTCACCAGGACGCCGGCCTTCGCGGCCCGCTCGGTCGAGAGCGAGACGACGAGCGGGATCGCGAGGCCCAGGGCGTGGGGGCACGCGATGACGAGCACGGTGATCGCCCGGATCAGCGCCTGCTCGGGCGTGCCGAAGACGAGCCACAGCCCGATCGTCAGGGCGGCCGCACCGAGCGCGTACCAGAACAGCCAGCCGGCGGCGCGGTCGGCGAGGCGCTGCGTCTTGGTCGAGGACGCCTGGGCGTCGGCGACGAGCCGCTGGATGCCCGCGAGCGCGGTGTCCTCGCCCACGGCCGTGATCCGTACGCGCAGCGCGTCGTCCGTGGCGACGGTCCCGGCGACGACGGCGTCGCCGACGGCGCGGCGCACGGGGCGCGACTCCCCGGTGATCATCGACTCGTCGACGTCCGCGGACCCGGACGCGACCTCGCCGTCCGCGGGCACGCGACCGCCCGGCCGGACGACGACCAGGTCGCCCACGCGCAGGTCGGTCGGCGCGACGGTCGTGACCGACCCGTCGTCCGCCACGCGCTCCGCCTCGTCCGGCAGGAGCGCGGCGAGCGAGTCGAGCGCCGACGCCGTCTGCGCGAGCGAGCGCATCTCGAGCCAGTGGCCGAGCAGCATGATGACGACGAGGAGCGCGAGCTCCCACCACACGTCGAGCTCGTGAGCGAGCAGCCCGAGGCTCGCGCCGAGCGACGACACGAACGCGACCGTGATCGCGAGCGAGATGAGCGTCATCATCCCGGGCTTGCGACCACGGAGCTCGCTCACCGCGCCGGTGAGGAACGGGCGTCCGCCCCAGAAGAAGATGACCGTGCCGAGCACGGGGGAGACCCAGGGCAGCCACGCGGCGTCGGGCAGGTCGTAGCCGAGGAGCATGGCGAACATCGGGCTCAGCGCGACGGTGGGCACGGCGAGCACGAGCATGACCCAGAACAGGCGACGGAACTGCCCGACGTGGTCGCCGTGCCCGCCGTGCCCGCCGTGGCCCGACATGTCGTGGCCCGCGTGGCCGGACGCGTCGTGGCCCGCGTGGCCCGACATGTCGTGGCCCGCGTGGCCGGACGCGTCGTGGCCCGCGTGGCCGGACATGTCGTGGGCCGCATGGCCGGACGGTTCGTGCCCGGCGTGCGTGCCGTGGCCGTCGTGCCCGGCGTGGTCGTCGTGCGCGTGGTCCTCCGTCGTGACCACCCGGGCCTCGCCGTGCTCGTGGCCTTCGTGGTGAGCGGCGCCGCCCGTGCCGTGGCCGTGCTCCCTGCGGTGGTCCACCATTCCTCCTCCCGATACCCCCATGGGGTATCTTCCGCTCCCGATCATGCCCCGACGGTCCCGTCTCGTCAACCCCTCGGACGGGCCGGGGCCGGACGCACGACAGCCCGTGTGCGGCTCGGCGGGAGGGTGCCGAGCCGCGCACGGGCTGGGTCGGGCGGGCTGGGGCGCTCGCCCCGTCCGCCGGTTCAGGCGGGGTTCAGGTGCGGGAGCACGTGGCGGCTGTAGCGGTCGGCGACGGTCGCGACGACGCGGCGCGGGTCGTCGTCCCAGATCTCCTGGTGGAAGATCTCGGTCTCGACGTCGCCCGTGTACCCGGTCTCGGCGACCCAGCGGGTGATGGTCGCGAAGTCGACGTACCCGTCGCCCACGTAGCCGCGCGAGAGCAACGGGTCGGCGGCGAGCGGCAGGATCCAGTCGCACACCTGGTAGCCCGCGATCCGTCTCTCGGCGCCGGCGCGCGCGACGCTCGACCGCAGGTCGGGGTCCCACCACACGTGGTACGTGTCCACGACCACGCCGACGACCGCCGGGTCGAACGGCGCGGCGAGGTCGAGCGCCTGCCCGAGGGTCGAGAGCACCGCGCGGTCGGCCGCGAAGATCGGGTGCAGCGCCTCGAGCACGAGCCGCACGCCGTGGTCCGCGGCGAACGGCGCGAGGTCGGCGAGCCGGTCGGCCAGGCGCCCGCGCGCGGCGACGACGTCGCGGTCGGCCGGGCCGGCGTCGGGCCGCGGCGCCTGCCCGGGAGCGCTGTTCGCGGGGAGCCCGCCGACGACGAGCACCAGCTCGCGGGTCCCGATCGTGGCCGCCTCCTCGATCGCGCGCCGGTTGTCGTCGAGCGCCGCGGCGACGTCGTCCGCACCGGTCGCGGTGAGGAACCCGCCCCGGCACAGCGACGACACGCGCAGCCCGGCGTCCGCGACGACCGTCGCGGCCCGGCCGGCGCCGATCTCCTGGACGCGGTCGCGCCACAGCCCGACCGCCCCGTAGCCTGCCTCGGCGGCGAGGCCGACCGCCTCCTCGAGCGTCGCGCGCTTGACCGTCGCGGTGTTGAGCGAGCACCGCGCGAGGTAGGGCGCGTCCGCGGAGGTCACGCCGCCGCCCCGCTCGCCTCGAGGAACGCGCGCGTGCGGCGCGCCGCGAGGTCCGGGTCGAGCAGGAGCCCAGCCCGGTCCGCGAGCCGGACGAGCGCGACGAGGTGCGCGACCGAGCGCCCGGACTGGAGCCCGCCGACCATCTGGAACGCGGGCTGGGTGCCGTTGAGCCACGACAGGAACGCGATCCCCGTCTTGTAGAAGTACGTCGGCGCGGCGAACACGTGGCGCCCCAGCGCCTCGGTCGACGCGAGGATCGCGTGCGCGCGGTCGGGGTGCCCGGCGTCGAGCGCGCCGAGCGCCGTCGACGCGGCGGGGTAGATCGCCGCGAAGATGCCGAGCAGCGCGTCCGAGTGCGCCCGGCCGTCGCCGACCACGAGCTCCGGGTAGTTGAAGTCGTCGCCCGTGTAGAGGCGGACGGGACCCGGCGCGGCGGGGCCGGTGCCCGGGTCGAGCGCGGCGAGGCGGGCCCGCAGGTCCTTCTCGTGCCCCGCGTCGAGCAGCGACACCTTCACGCCGTCGACGCGGCCCTGGTGGGCGCGGACCAGGTCGACGAACACGTCGGTGGCCGCGGCGACGTCGTCGCCCGTGCCCCAGTACCCGGCGAGCGCGGGATCGAACATCGTGCCGAGCCAGTGCAGGATCACGGGTGCCTCGGCCTCGGCGAGCACGGCGTCGTAGACGCGCGCGTACTCCTCGGGGGAGCGGGCGACGCGCGCGAGCGCGCGCGACGCCATGACGATCACCTGGGCGCCCGCGTCCTGGACCACGCGCACCTGCCCGCGGTAGGCGTCGGTGACGGCGGCGAGCGCCGCGGGGTCACCGGGCTCCCAGCCCGCGACGACGGCGGGGTCGAGCTGGTCCGTGCCCGCGCCGCACGCGACGCGACCGCCGACGGTCCGCGCCTCGGCCGCCGAGCGCCGCACGAGCTCCTGGGTCGCGGCCCAGTCGAGGCCCATGCCGCGCTGCGCGGTGTCCATCGCGTCCGCGACCCCGAGCCCGTGCTCCCAGAGCCGGTGCCGGTAGGCGAGCGTCGTGTCCCAGTCGACGACGGCGGGCGCGCCGGGCACGTTCTCCGCGCCCACCTGGGGCACGACGTGCGCGGCCGCGAAGGCGACGCGCGACGTGAAGGGTGCGGACGGCGTCGTCCACGGGCCGGGGACGAGCAGCTCGCGCACCTCGGTCCCGGCGACGCGGCCGTCGTCGGCGAAGCGGGGCAGGCGCACGACGGCGCCGCTGCCGTCCCGGTCGCGCAGCTCGCGCGCGCCAGGAGCCTCGGTCGTCGGCGCGGTCACAGCACGATCTCCGGCACGTCGAGGCGGCGGCCCTCGGCGGACGAGCGGAGCCCGAGCTCGGCGAGCTGGACGCCGCGCGCCGCGGAGAGCAGGTCGTAGCGGTGCGGGCGGCCGGCGGCGACGTCGCGCAGGAACTCCTCCCACTGGGCCTTGAAGCCGTTGTCGAGGTCGGCGTTCGCGGGGACCTCGAGCCACTGGTCGCGGAACGGCTCCGTGACGGGCAGGTCGGGGTTCCAGACGGGCTTGGGCGTGTGGGCGCGCTGCTGCGCGACGCACCGGCGCAGCCCGGCGACCGCCGAGCCGTGCGTGCCGTCCACCTGGAACTCGACGAGCTCGTCACGGTGGACGCGCACGGCCCAGGACGAGTTGATCTGCGCGACGACCGGGTCGCCGCCCGGCGTCTCGACCCCGAAGATCCCGTACGCGGCGTCGTCGGCGGTCGCGGCGTACTCCGCGCCCCGCTCGTCCCAGCGGGTGGGGATGTGGGTCGTGGTCTGCGCGGTGACGGTCTTGACGGACCCGAGGATGCCCTCGAGCACGTAGTTCCAGTGGCAGAACATGTCGGTCGTCATGCCCCCGCCGTCCTCGGCGCGGTAGTTCCACGACGGGCGCTGCGCCGCCTGGTGGTCGCCCTCGAACACCCAGTAGCCGAACTCGCCGCGCAGGGACAGGATGCGGCCGAAGAAGCCCTCGTCGACGAGCCGGCGGAGCTTGACGAGGCCGGGCAGGTAGAGCTTGTCGTGCACGACGCCGGCGGTCACCCCGGTCTCCTCGCGCAGCCGGGCGAGGTCGACCGCCTCGGCGAGCGTCTCGGCCGTCGGCTTCTCGGTGTAGACGTGCTTGCCGGCCTGCATCGCCTTGGTGAGCGTCTTGGCGCGCAGCGCAGTCATGGAGGCGTCGAAGACGACGTCGGTCGCGGGGTCGACGATCGCACCGTCGAGGTCGGTGGTCCAGTGCTCGACGTCGTGCTGCGCGGCGAGCTCGCGGAGCTTCGTCTCGTTGCGCCCGACGAGCACCGGCTCGACCTGGAGGCGCGTGCCGTCGGGGAGCTCGACGCCCCCCTGCGCACGGATCGGCAGGATCGAGCGGACGAGGTGCTGGCGGTACCCCATGCGGCCGGTCACGCCGTTCATCGCGATCCGCAGGGTTCGGGTGGTGGTCATCGATCGGCTCCGTCGTCGGTCGGGCGCCCGGCGGTGCGCCGAACGCGGAATGCGCTTTCCGCGAGCGTAGGGGAACCGTTTTCCCGCGTCAACAGGGATCAGAGCCGGGGCGTGGACTCGCGGAGCACGACCTCGCCGCGGACCTCGACCCGCCGGGGCTCGGAGTCGGCGTCGAGCGGCGCGAGCGCCAGCGCGAGGGCCTGCTCCCCGACTTCCGTGAGCGGGATGCGCACCGTCGTCAGGGCGGGCGTGACGTCGCGCAGCGTCACGATGTCGTCGAAGCCCGCCACGGCGACGTCCTCGGGGACGCGCAGCCCCGCCTCGCGCGCCGCGGCCATCGCCCCGACGGCCATGACGTCGTTCACCGCGAAGACGGCGACGGGCGGGGTGCCCGCGTCGGGGCGCTCCGGCCCCAGGCGGTCGAGCAGCGCGCGCATCCCGCCGTGGCCGCCGTCGCGCGTGAACGCGCACTCGACGACCGCCTCGCCGGCGACGGGCGAGCCCAGGGCGGCCAGCGCCTCGGTGAAGCCGCGCGCCCGGTCGAGCGCGGTGCGGTGGCCCGCCGGGCCCGCGAGCACGCCGAACGCGCGGTAGCCCAGGCCGTGGAGGGCGCGCGCGAGGTCCGCGGCGCCGTCGGCGTTGGCGATCTCCACCGCGGGGAGGTCGCCGAGCGGCTGGCCCACGAGCGAGACCCCGCCCCCCGACGCGCGGTAGCGCTCGAGCGCGCCCCGCAGCGCGCCGTCGGCGTCCTCAGTGAGCCGCCCGCCGCCCAGCACGACCGCCCGCGCCCGCTGGCGGTCCATGAGCTCGACGAACGCGCGCTCGCGCTCCGGCGAGTGCCGCGTGCTCGTGAGGGTGACGATGAGCCCGTCGCGGTCGGCCGCGTCGGCGACCCCCGCCGCGAGGGACGAGAAGTACGGGTCCGCGATGTCGTGCACTACGAGGCCCACGCTCGTCGTGCGGCCGCGCGCCATGGCCTGCGCGCTCGGGTCCGGCGAGTAGCCCAGCCGACGCGCCGACGCGAGCACCCGCTCCCGGAGGTCGGGGCGCACGGTGCGGTTCGCGCTCCCGTTGATCGCGCGGGAGGCGGTCGCGAGCGAGACGCCGGCGTCGCGCGCGACCTCGCTCAGAGTGGGTCCGGGCACGGCCCCAGGCTAGCGGGACCGCTCCCGCACCCCGGGTGGGCCGCGCCCGGAGCGGTTACGTTCGACGAGACCGCCACCCACCGCACGGCCGACGAGCCGCAGGAGGAACCCATGACGTCTCACGGTGCAGCACCCACGCCCGGCACGACGGCGCTCCTCGCCCGCGCGCTCGCGCTCGGCGTCGCCGCGGGGTCGCGCAGCAGCCTCGGCGCTGCGGCGCCGGTGCTCGGGGGGTGGGTCGGGGGC
>NZ_LUAZ01000052.1:0-27105 GCF_001647255.1 Cellulosimicrobium sp. I38E | reverse complement strand
GCGCACGTCGGGGGTGGGGTTCTCGCGGAGCGCGAACAGCGGGTCGGCTGGGTACCTCGCGGGGCGTCCGGCACGTACGATGGTTCACGACGCCGGGCCGCGGTAGCCCCGGGCTCCACACTCAGCCGCTACGAGCGGCCACGCGCCGAGAGGCGCTCCCGGTCCGGCGTCACTACTTCCCCTCCTGGTGCGAGCGCGACGGCGCACGCCGGAGGGTCGCCGCCCCGGCGAGGACGCCGGGCGCGGGCTGTGAGCGTCCTGAGGATGCGGGACTTTCGCCCCGACGATTCCAGCATCGCTCCGCGCGTCGGCTACATTTGACGAGAGTTCGACGTGCGTTCATCCAGAGATCATCCGACCCGAGATCGTGACCACCCCGGCCGACCGGCCCGTCCGGCGGCCGAGCGGCCCTTGTGGCCGACGCCAGCTCAGACCCCTACCCCGCGTCCCTTCCGGAGCCTCCCGTGCGCCTGCGCCTGACACCGCGCGACACCTCGTTCTTCGACCTTCTCGCCGCCTCGGCGCAGCACCTGGTCACCGGATCAACGCTCCTCGCGGAGCTGCTCGGCGCGGACCGTCCGACGCGCAAGCAGCTCGCGAAGCAGCTCAGCGAGACCGAGCACCTCGCGGACGACGCGACGCACTCGATCATGCGTCGGCTCAACCAGACGTTCGTCACGCCGTTCGACCGGGACGACATCTACGCCCTCGCGTCGGCGCTCGACGACTGCATGGACTTCATGGAGGAGGCGGCCGACCTCATCGTCCTCTACAAGGTGGACGAGCTCCCGGCCCGCGTGTCCGAGCAGGTCCAGGTGCTCCAGCGCGCGTCGGAGCTCACGGCCGAGGCGATGCCGCGCCTGCGCTCCATGGACGACCTCCCCGAGTACTGGGTCGAGGTCAACCGCCTGGAGAACCAGGCGGACAAGGTCCACCGCAAGCTGCTCGCCGAGCTCTTCGACGACGTGTCCGACCCGGTCCTCCTCATGAAGCTCAAGGAGATCGTCGAGGTCCTCGAGCAGGCGGCCGACGCCTTCGAGAAGGTCGCGAACACGGTCGAGACCATCGCCCTCAAGGAGTCCTGAGCCCCGTGGAGGCAGTGCTCGTCGTCGTCGTCGTGGCGTTCGCCCTGGCGTTCGACTACACCAACGGGTTCCACGACGCCGCGAACGCCATCGCGACGTCGGTCTCGACCAGGGCCCTCACGCCGCGTGCGGCGCTCCTCATGGCGGCGGTGTTCAACCTCATCGGCGCCCTGCTCGGCACCGCGGTCGCGCAGACGATCGCGGAGGACATCGTCGCGGTCAACGACGTCCCACCCCATCAGGGCCTCGTGATCGTGCTGTGCGGTCTCGTCGGCGCGATCACGTGGAACCTCATCACGTGGTGGCTGGGGCTGCCGTCGTCGTCGACGCACGCGATCATCGGCGGTCTCGCGGGCGTCGGCATCGCGTCGGGGATCACGGTCCACTGGGACGCGATCCTCGACAAGGTCGTGCTCCCCATGGTCTTCTCGCCCCTCATCGGCTTCGGTCTCGCGTTCGCGCTCATGGTGCTGCTGCTGTGGGTGTTCCGGAACGCGGCGCCCGCCCGGGCGTTCCGCCGCTTCCGCATCGCGCAGACCGCGTCGGCGGCGGCGATGGCCCTGGGCCACGGCCTCCAGGACGCGCAGAAGACGATGGGCGTGATCGTGCTCGCGCTCGTCGCGGGCGGGTTCCAGGACGACAACACGATCCCGCTGTGGGTCAAGCTGTCCGCGGCGACCGCGATCTCCCTCGGCACCTACGCCGGCGGGTGGCGCATCATGCGCACGCTGGGCCGCAAGATCATCGAGCTCGACCCGGCGCGCGGCTTCGTCGCCGAGTCGGTCTCCGCCGTCGTGCTGTACGCGAACGCGTTCATCTTCCACGCGCCGGTGTCGACGACGCACACGATCACCTCCGCGATCATGGGCGTCGGTGCGACCAAGCGCCTGTCCGCGGTCCGCTGGGGCGTCGCGAAGAACATCGGCGTCGCGTGGGTCCTGACCATCCCGGCGGCCGCGCTCGTCGCCGCCGTCGTCTACTGGATCCTCAGCCCGATCCTGCTCTGACCCTGCTCGCGCAGGTCGTGACGCGCGGCCCGGACGAACGACCTCGAGGTCGCCCGTCCGGGCCGCGCGTCCGTGCTGCGTGCGGTCAGTGGAGCGGCGGGGCGACCTTCTCGGCCGCGACGACGCGCGGGCCCTTGGGCGTCCGGGCCACGTGGGCGACGATCATCTCGCCCGGCTCGAGGAACGGGTCGTGCGCCGGCAGCGCGTTCGCGACGGGCCGCCGCGAGTGCTGGCCGAGCACGTCGAGCACGGTGGGCAGCACGGGCCGGTGGGTGCACAGCACCGACGACCGCTCGGCCTCGAGGAGCTCGCGGACGGTCCGCGCGACGCGCGCGGGGGAGCGCTCGTGCTGCGCCTCCGTGAGGTGGTCGATGCTCACGGTCTCCAGCCCCGACGCGCCGGCGTAGGGCGCGATCGTCTGGGCGCACCGGTCCCAGCGGCTCGTCACGACGGTCTCGACGCCGTACGCCGCGAGCACGGGCACCAGGGCGACGGCCTGGGCGTGCCCTGCCGGCGTGAGCGGACGGTCCTGCTCGTCGCCGTGCCACGCCGATCGCGAGACGGCCTTGCCGTGCCGGGCGATGACGACGACGTGCGTCGCCAGCCGCCCCTCCTCGCGCTCGCGCACGAGGGCCTCGAGCGGGGCGCGGTCGGCCTGGCGCGTGAGCCGGTGCGCGGCGTCGTCGGCCGACAGCCACGCCGCGCGGTCGATCTCCTGCGGTGACACCGGCGGGACGGGCGCGCGCGCGGCGAGCGCACCGGCGTCCGCCTTCCGCGACGCCCGGCGCGCCGCCCAGTAGTGCACGCGCTTCACGCGACCCTCGGGCGTGAGGTACTGGAGTCCCGGCAGCGGGACGCCCAGCACGACCGGCTTGCCCGTCTCCTCGGCGACCTCGCGCGCGGCCGCGGCCTGGAAGGTCTCGCCGGGGTCGAGCTTGCCCTTGGGCCACGACCAGTCGTCGTACCGGGGCCGGTGGACGAGGCGGACCTGGAGGTCGTCGTCGCGCACGCGCCACACGAGCGCGCCGGCCGACTCGATGACCGGGGCGTGCGACACGTGCGTGGGGCCGAGGGCGTCCACGAGCGGCAGCCCGCTGCGCAGGGCGGGGGAGGGCACACCCATCCGCTACCGCCTCCCGACGAGCCGGCGGCGCTGTCGCTGCACGAGGCTCGCCTGGAGGTCGACGAGCGGCGTGCCGTCGGGCCCCGACTCGGGCCGGTGCCACGTGCCGTCGGCGTCGAGGTGCCAGGACGCGGTGCGCTCGGACATCGACACGTCGAGCAGGTCGAGCAGCTCGATGACCTGGTCGGGGTCCGTGATGCGCACGAGCGCCTCGACGCGGCGGTCGAGGTTGCGGTGCATGAGGTCGGCCGAGCCGATGAACACCTCGGGCCCGCTCTCGGGTCCCTCGCCGATGGCGGGGCCTGCGGCGTTGGCGAAGGCGTAGATGCGCGAGTGCTCGAGGAAGCGGCCGAGGATCGAGCGCACGCGGATGTTCTCGCTGAGCCCGGGCACGCCCGGGCGGACGGCGCAGATGCCACGCACGACGAGGTCGACCTTCACGCCCGCCTGCGACGCGCGGTACAGCGCGTCGAGCGTCGTCTCGTCGACGACGGAGTTGACCTTGATCTTCACCCAGGCCTCGTGGCCGGCCTGCGCCGCGGCGGCCTCGCGGTCGATGCGCTCGACGAGCCCCGAGCGGACCGTGCGCGGCGCCACGAGCAGGCGGTGGAACCGCGACTGGGGCGCGTACCCGGAGAGCTGGTTGAACAGGCGCGTGAGGTCCTGGCCGACGTCGGGGTCGCACGTGAGCAGGCCGTGGTCGGTGTACAGGCGCGCGGTCTTCGGGTGGTAGTTGCCCGTGCCGACGTGGCAGTAGCGCCGCAGGCCGTCCGACTCCTGGCGCACGACCAGCGAGAGCTTGCAGTGCGTCTTGAGCCCCACGATCCCGTACACGACGTGCACGCCCGCCTGCTCGAGCTTGCGCGCCCAGGAGATGTTGGCCTGCTCGTCGAATCGCGCCTTGATCTCGACGAGCGCGAGCACCTGCTTGCCGGCCTCGGCGGCGTCGATGAGCGCGTCGACGATCGGCGAGTCCCCCGACGTCCGGTACAGGGTCTGCTTGATCGCGAGCACGGCCGGGTCGGCCGCGGCCTGCTCGAGGAACGTCTGGACCGACGTCGAGAACGAGTCGTACGGGTGGTGCAGCAGGACGTCGCGCTCGCGGATCGCGGCGAACACGTCCGTGGGCGACGCGCTCTCGACCTCGGCGAGGAGGCGGTGCGTCGTCGGGACGAACGGCGGGAAGTGCAGGTCCGCGCGGTCGAGGTCGGCGATGAGGTTGAGCCCGGTGAGGTCGAGCGGCTCGGGGATCTCGTACACCTCCTCCTCGACCACGCCGAGCTCGCGCACGAGCAGCGCGCGGATGCGTGGGCTGATCCCCGGCGTGAGCTCGAGCCGGACGGGCGGTCCGAACCGGCGCCGCAGGAGCTCCTTCTCCATGGCCTGGAGCAGGTTCTCGGCGTCGTCCTCCTCGACCTCCACGTCCTCGTTGCGCGTGACGCGGAACAGGTGGTGCTCGCGCACCTCCATGCCGGGGAAGAGGTGGTCGAGGTGCTGGGCGATGACCTCCTCGATCGGCACGAACGACGTCGGCCCGCGGTCGGGTGCAGCGGTCTGCGACGTCGGCGCGCTCGGGCGGCCCCGCGCGTCCACGGCGATGAACCGGGGCAGGAGCGGCGGCACCTTGACGCGCGCGAAGTGCTCCTTGCCCGTGGTCGGGTTGGCGACCACGACCGCGAGGTTGAGCGACAGCCCCGAGATGTACGGGAACGGGTGCGCGGGGTCGACGGCGAGCGGCGTGAGCACCGGGAAGATCTGCTTGCGGAAGAACTTGTGCAGGCGCTCCTGCTCACGCGTCTCGAGCTCGTCCCAGTGCACGAGCGTGATGCCCTCGGCGGCGAGCGCGGGCTGGACGTCGTCGGCGAACACGCGCGCGTGCCGCGCCATGAGGTCGTGCGCGCGCTCGCTGATCGCGTCGAGCACCTGGCGGGGCGAGAGCCCCGAGGCGGCGGTGACCGCGATGCCGGTCGCCATGCGGCGCTTGAGTCCGGCGACCCGGACCATGAAGAACTCGTCGAGGTTGGACGCGAAGATCGCGAGGAACCGGACGCGCTCCAGGAGCGGCTGGCTCGGGTCCTCCGCGAGCTCGAGCACGCGCTGGTTGAACGCGAGCCAGCTCAGCTCGCGGTCGGCGAACCGGTCGTCGGGCAGCGGGCCGAGGCCGAGCTCTGCGCCCACCGGCTCGATCTCGGGTTCCTCCGCGATGTGCTCGGCGATGTGCGCGGCGAGGTCCGGGTCGAGCGTGCGCTGCGTGGACGTGTCGGTCATGGGTTCATGGTGGCACCAGATGGTGAACGGTGCGTGACACGGGTCACCGAGCGGTCGGGCGCGCGTACTGCACGTGCACCGCGCGGCGCGTGAAGCCGGCGCGCTCGTACGTGCGCACCGCGGGCACGTTGTCGCCGTCGACGTACAGCACCGCGGTCGTGGCGCGCCGCTCGGCGAGGTGCGCGAGACCGACGGCGGTGAGCAGCCGGCCGAGCCCCTCGCCCTGGGCGTCCGGGACCACGCCGACGACGTAGATCTCGCCCTCGCGCGCGCCGTCGGGCTGGCCGGTCGGGATCTTGGTCCAGACGAACCCGACGATCCCCGCCGTGCCGGAACCGGGGTCCGGGGTGCGCTCGAGGAGCAGGAGACCGGTCGCCTCGAACCAGTCCTCCCGCATGCGCGCGCGCAGGTCGTCGACGGTGAGTCGGCCCTGCTCGGGGTGGTGCGCGAACGCCGCCGCGTTGACCGCGACCCACGCGGCGTCGTCGTCGCCGGGCACGAACGCGCGCAGCCGCAGGCCCGCGGGGATCTCCGGGCGCGGGTGCACCTCCGGCCCGTCGAGGGGCCGCTCGAGGACGAGCAGCTCGCGCACGACGTCGTACCCCGCCCGCGCGGCGAGGCCCCGGGCCGCCGGGAGGTCGCCGTGGGCCCAGACGCGCAACGGCGGGCGGGGTACCCGGGCGGGCTCGCCGTCGGTCTCCGCGCCGGGGTGCGCCTGCTCGTCGTGGTCGGGGTCGCCCGGGCGCGGCTCGGCCGCGCGGTCGGCCGCGCTGCCGAGCAGGTGGAACCCGAGCCCGTGCCGCCGGTGCTCGGGGCGGACGACGAGCTCGGCGCTCGGCGCCTCGCCGCGCTTGTCCACCTGCGCGTACCCCGCGAGCTCGCCCGCGCGCCACGTGAGGAGGTGCACGACGTCGTCCGTCGCCTCGCGCAGGTTGAGCAGCGGCTGCTCCGAGAGGGCGGCGACGCCGTCCTCGCGCTCGGCGGCGGCGGCGAGGTCGTGGACCTGCGCGATCTCGACGTCGTCGATGAGCGGGCCGGTGTGCCAGAGGATCGCGGTCTCCACCGGTCCATCTTGCCCCCGGCTCCCCGCGCGGCCGAACCCGGGGCGCGCGACCGACGCGTCGTGCCTGGTCGGGAAGGTTCCGCGGCGGGTGACGGTTGTCACGTCCGACGGTTCGCGGCATCGACGACGGAGGGCAGGGGGCGCCATGGGTGCGTGCGCGGTGGAGGAAGCCACGGAGCAGGTGGCGGGGGCGTCGCCCGCGAGGGCGGCCACGGTGCCGGCGGTGCAGGACAGGCCCGGACCGGCACCGTCTCCGGGCGAACCGCGGGAGCCGGCGATCTGGACCCGCAACTTCCGGTACTACTTCACCGCCCGCAGCGCGGGGCTGCTGAGCTGGGCGATGCTGCCGGTCGCTGTCTCCGCGGGCCTGCTCAGCTCCGGGTACGGGCTGGCCGTCGCGGGGTACGCGATGGCGTTCCTCGTCGCCCCGTTCGCGAGCCTCGTGCTGTTCGGCGGCGTGCTCGCCGACCGGTTCACGGCGCGCCGGATGATGATCGTCGCCGACCTCGCGAACCTCACCGCGCACGTGCTCCTCGCGGTCCTCTTCGTGCGCGGCATCGACCACCTGTGGCACCTGTACGCGCTCCTCGTGGTGGCGGGCACCGCCAACGCGCTGTTCCAGCCCGGGGCCGCGTCGACCGTCCCGCTCGTGGCGCGCGACGTGCAGGGCGCGAACGGGATCCTCCGGACCTCCGAGGCGATCACCGGGCTCGGCGGCCCCGCGCTCGCCGGCGTCCTGGTCGGGTTCGGGTCGACGGGCTGGGTCATGATCCTCTCCGCCGTCGCCTACGGGACCAGCGCCCTGTGCCTCCTCGCGCTCCGGCTCGGCGTCGTGCCCGCGCCCCCGGCCGGGGCGGGGCTCTGGCACAACCTCGCCGTCGGCTGGCGCGAGTTCCGCTCCCGCACGTGGCTGTGGGGCGTCATCGTCATCTGGATGGTCTACGCCGTGCTCGCCTGGGGGCCGCAGCTCCCTGTGGCGGCGGGGGTCGTCGTGCCCGAGCACGGCGCGACCGCGTTCGGCATCCTCAACAGTGCGCTCGGCGTGGGGACGGTCGTCGGCGGGCTGCTCGCGATCCGCTTCAAGCCCCGGCGACCGCTCGCGGCCGGGGCCGTCGCGCTCGTCGCCTACCCCCTCTACCCCCTCGGCCTCGTGCTCGGCTGGCCGGTGTGGGCGCTCGCCGTCGCGCAGGTGCTCGTGGGCGTGGGGGTCGGCGTGTGGGGCGTCATGTGGGCGACGAGCGTGCAGACCCAGGTGCCGGGCGACGTGCTCAACAGGGTCCACGCCTACGAGGTCGCGGGGTCGGTCGGCATGTACCCGATCGGCGCCGCCCTGGCCGGTCCCGCCGTCGCCGCGTTCGGCACCGACCGCGTCCTCCTGGTGGGCGCGGTCGTGGGAACTCTCACGGTCGTCGCGCTCCTCGCCGTGCGGCCGATCCGCACGCTCCAGCGCGTCCCGGACCGCCCCTGACGCACCCGACACGGCAGACGGCTCGCGCCGTCCGCGAGAACGACACCACCCGCCGTCGAGCACGACATGGGGGTCGTCAACGTGTCCAGAGCGACCCCCATGTCGTGTTCGGCACAGTGCCGGGTGCCGGGGAAGGTTCGGAGGGGCCCGGTCGTTGAGGGCGTCGTGAGCGAGGTGACGGACGTGCGGGAGACGGTGGACGTCGTGGTCGTCGGTGCCGGGCAGGCGGGGCTGTCCGCGGCCTACCACCTGCGTCGCGCCGGGCTGGACCCGCTCGTGCTCGACGGCGGTCGCGGCCCCGGCGGGGCGTGGCAGGACCGCTGGGACTCGCTGACCATGGCCGAGACGCACGCCGTGCACGACCTCCCGGGCGTCCCCCTCCCGGCCGGGGACCCCGCGGAGCGCGCGAACGTCGCCGTGCCGCGCTACTACGCCGCGTACGAGCGCGAGAACGACCTGCGCGTCCTGCGCCCCGTCACGGTCGACGAGGTGACGCAGGACCCCGACGACCCCGCCCTGCTGCGCGTGCGCGCGACGGTCGGCGCCGGGCCGGACGCGCGCGAGCTCACCGCGCGCACGCGCACCCTCGTCAACGCGACGGGGACGTGGACCCGGCCGTTCTGGCCCCGCTACCCGGGGATGGAGACGTTCCGCGGCCGCCAGCTCCACACGCACGACTTCCGCGCCGCCGAGGACTTCGCGGGGCAGCACGTCGTGGTCGTGGGCGGCGGGGCGTCCGCGACGCAGCTCCTGCTGCAGATCGCCCCGCACGCGTCCGGCACCACGTGGGTCACGCGCCGCGAGCCGGTCTGGGTCGAGGAGGAGTTCTCGCCCGAGCTCGGGCGCGCGGCCGTCGCGCGCGTCGCCGAGCGGACGTCCGCGGGCCTCCCGCCGGGGAGCGTCGTCTCGGTCACGGGCCTGCCGCTCACGGCGCGCTACCGCGCGGGGATCGCGAGCGGGGTGCTGCGCCGTCGGCCGATGTTCGAGCGAATGACGCCGTCGGGCGTCGAGTGGGCCGCGGGCGCGAACGACGACGGCCTGCTGTTCCAGCCCGCCGACGTCGTCCTCTGGGCCACCGGGTTCCGTGCCGCGCTCGACCACCTCGCGCCGCTCGCCCTGCGCGAGCCCGGCGGCGGGATCGTCCTCGACGGCACGACAGCGGGGCGCGACCGGCGGGTGCAGCTCGTCGGCTACGGGCCCAGCGCGTCGACGATCGGCGCGAACCGGGCCGGGCGCGAGGCCGCGCGGGGAGTGCTGCGCGCGCTCGGTGCGAGCCGGAGCGTCGACGGGACGGCGGGATCTCGTCTGCCCCTGGCGGTGTAAGCCCTCGTCAGGGCGGTCCGCCGCGGCCTACGGTGCACCCGTGAGCACCGAACCGCCCGCCCCCGACCCGTCGTCCGCGCAGCCCGTGGCCGCGCCGGGCGACCCCGCCCTCCCGACGCAGCGCCGCACCCTCACGACGCTCGCCGCGACGCAGGTGCTCTCGGGGGTCGGCGTGGCGAGCGGGATCGCGGTCGCGCCGCTCGTCGCGTCCGCACTCTCGGGGTCCGACGCGATCGCGGGGCTCACCTCGACGTCGGGCGTCGTCGGCGCCGCGCTCGTCGCGCTGCCGCTCGCGCACGTCGCGGGGCAGCGCGGGCGGCGGCCGTCCCTGCTGCTCGGCTTCGGCGTCGCGACCGGCGGCGCGGTCCTCGCGACGGTCGCCGTGCTCGTCGGCTCCTGGCCCCTGCTCGTCGTGGCCATGCTGCTGTTCGGGTCGGGCACGGCCGCCGGGCTCGCGTCCCGGTTCGCGGCGACCGACCTCGCGACGCCCCAGCGGCGTGCGCGCGACCTGTCCGTGGTGGTGTGGGCGACGACGGTGGGTTCCGTCGTCGGGCCGACGCTCGCCGGGCTCGCGGACCGCGTCGCCGGCCCGGGCCTGCGCCTCGGCGACGCGCACGCGCAGCACGGCTCGACCGCGCCGAGCGCCGCGCCGTTCGTCCTCGCGGCGGTCGCGTTCGCGCTGGCGGCGGCCGTCGTCGCGGTGTGGCTGCGGCCGGACCCGCTGCTCGCGTCGCGCGCGGCCTCGGACGCGACCTCGGACGCGGCGCCGGGCGCCGCCGCGCCGAGTGCTGTGCCGGCCGACGGCAAGGGGTCGTCGTGGCGCGACGGGCTGCGCGCGGGGTGGGCCGTCGTGTCGGCCAGCCCGACGGCGCGCCTCGCCCTCGGCGCGATCGTCCTGAGCCACCTCGTCATGGTCGGGCTCATGTCCATGACGCCCGTCCACATGAACCACGGCGGCGCGACGCTCCAGGTCGTCGGCCTGGTCATCAGCGCGCACATCGCGGGCATGTACGCGCTCAGCCCGGTCGTGGGGTGGCTCGCCGACCGGGTCGGGCACGCGCGCGTGCTCTACGTCGGGGGCGCGCTGCTCCTCGCCGCGGCGGTCGTCGTGGCGGGCGCGCCGGGCGAGGACTCCGCGCGGTTGACGGTCGGCCTCGTGCTGCTCGGGCTCGGGTGGTCGTGCGGGCTCGTCGCCGGGTCGGCGCTGCTCGTCGACGCCACGCCCGGTCCGTCGCGCACGTCCGTGCAGGGCCTCTCCGACCTCGCGATGAACACGGGCGGCGCAGTCGGCGGCATCCTCGCCGGGGCGATCATCGGGTTCTCGTCGTACGGCGCGCTCGCCTGGGGCGCGGCGGCGCTCGTCGTCGTGTGCGCGGTCGTGGCGGCGCCGCTGGCGCGGCGGGCCACGCTGCGCTGACGGAGGCCGGGCTCACTGAGGCCGGGTTGACGGAGGCCGGGTTGACGGAGGCCGACGAGGTCGGTACTCGCGGCCCAGATCGGCACATCCGGCCGAGACCGGCAGTTGCGGCTGCCGATCTCGGCTGGAAGTGCCGACGTCGCGGGGCGCCCGGTCAGGGGCGGAGCGCGGCGGGGAGGGTCGTGCGCTCGTCCCGGCGGAGAGCGCCGGCCTGCGCCGGCGTGAGGAAGAGCGCACGCGAGAGGTCGGCGCCGCGCGCGTCGGCACCGCGCAGGTCCGCGCCGAGGAGGTCGACGGCGTCGAGCCGGGCGCCGCGCAGGTCGGCGCCGAGCAGCAGTGCGCCCCGGAGGTCGGACCCGGTGAGGTCGAGCCCGCGCAGGTCGGCACCGACGAGGTCCGCGCCGGGTCGCAGGCGGCGCCGCACGCCGCCGTCCGGCACCCGGTGCCCGACGGCATGCCCCGGCTTCCGCCGGTCGTGGCCCGCGGCGGGTCCTCGGCCGCCTGCGGACCGCGATCCGGCGTCCGCCGCTTCCCGACGGGGAACCCGGCGCGTCACGCCGCGCCGGGCGGAGTCGCGCACGAGCACGCTCGCGCGGTCGACCAGCGGGCCGACGTCGCGGCGGACGGCGCTGACGTCGAGCGCGAGCAGGGCGGCCGGGGCCAGGTCCGCGAGGGGAGCGGTCTGTGCGAGGGCGCGCCGTGCGTCGTCGTGCACGGGCGCCGCGGCGGGCAGCGAGAGCACCTCGGTCAGGTACCAGAGCAGCTCGTGGAGCTGCGTGACGACAGGGAGCGCGGCGAACGCGTCGCGTGCTGCGGCCGGGTCGTCGTGCCACGTAGCGCCGCCGTGCGCAGACCCGACGGCCGCCGTCACGCGCTGGCCCGCACCCAGGCAGTCGTACGCGACGCAGCCGGGGAACCCGGACTCGCGCAGCCGGGCGTGAATGCCGCAGCCGAAGTCCTCGCGCAGGTTCGGGCACGGGGTGCCCGCGGGCTTGTCGATCGCGAAGTCGGCGGAGCGCACGAGGTGCAGCCCCACGCAGCACAGACCGGTGCAGCGCGCGCAGTCGCTGCGCAGGTCGAGCTGCTCGACGAGGAGGACGCGACCGTCGGCCGCGGGAACGGGTGGCACGTCTCGACGCTACGCCGTCCGCGGGACGCCGGGCACGGAGATATCGGCCGCGGGCGCGGAGAGGCGACCGGGTCCGGTGCGACCCGGTCGCCGGTCCCGCACCCGGCGCGCAGGGTCAGGGAGCGGTGCAGACCGCCGCGGGTGCGGCGGCCGGGGCGGCGCCCGTCGCGATGAACCCGGCGGTCGTCGTGGTGCCCGCGGCGAGGGCGCCGTTCCACGCGGCGTTCGTCACCCGCTCGCCCGAGGCGGTCGCGCCGTGCACGCCGCCCCACAGCTGCGCGACGGCGGTGCCCGACGGCAGCGCGAACGTCGCCGTCCAGCCCGTGACCGCGGCGTCACCCGCCGTGACGACGAGCTCGCCCTGCCACCCGCCGGGCCAGGCGTTCGCGACGCGGACCGTCGCGGAGCACGCCGCGTCGTCCGGCGGGTCGGTCGGGTCGGGCGGGTCGGTGGGGTCCGGCGGGTCCACCGGCCCGTCGCCGTCGAACCACGACGCCTCGACCGCGGTCTCGCGCAGGCCGCCCGGTCCGTCGATCACGCGCGTCCCCCAGGCGCTCGGTGACGCGGCGTCGAACCCGAGGACCATGTCGAGGTACGGGTCGGTGTTGCCGCTCCACGACCACGCGAGCCAGCCCAGGCCGAGGCGGTTCGCCTCCGCGATGACGACGTCCGCGTCGACGTCGCCCTCGGCGCGCTTCCAGCCGAACTCGCCGACCATGATCGGCAGCCCGGCGTCCACGAAGTGCTCCAGGTAGTCCGTGACCGTCGCCGCCTGCGCGTACACGCCGTACATGTGGATGGAGAAGATCGTGTTCGCGTCCGGGTCGGCGTCGAGCACGCCCTGCGCCTCGGCGCGCATGACGTTCGTCCAGTCCTGCCCCCAGTTCGGGGCGTCGACGACGATCGCGTGCTCGTAGCCGATGCCGCGCAGGCGCTGGATCGCGGCCGACGTCTCGGGCGCCCACCGCTGGTTGACCGTCGCGTCGTTGCCGAACGGCTCGTTGCCGATGTTGACGAGGACGAAGTCCTCGGTGCCGGTGAGCGTCGGGTACAGGTCCTCCCAGTAGTCGACCGCCTGGTCGAGGGTTCCCGCGTCGGGCGCGTACTGGTCGCCGTAGCCCGTGGTGTCGTGCACCTCGAGGACGCACACGAGGCGGTTCTCCTCGCACAGGTCGACGACGTGCGCGACGTCCTCGGGCGAGTTGCGGGTCCACTGGTCGCCGCTCGACAGGACGACGCGCACCGTGTTGGCGCCGGCCGCCTTGATGTCGGCGAAGGATCCCGTGGTGTGCGTGTACCAGGTGTGCGCGTGGTTGACGCCGCGCAGCACGAGGTCCGTGCCGTCGGCCTCGACGATCCTCCCGTCGGCGACGTGGATGCCCGGCGGCGTGTCCGCCTCGGTATCCGTCTCGGCGGCCGCCGCGGACCGCGCGGTGGCGGTCGCGACCGCGCCGCACGTGGCGAGGACCGCGGCGGTCACGAGCGCCGCGACGAGCGGGGCGGACCGTCCGGTCCCGGGAGGTCGGGCGGCGTCGGCGTCGGGTACGGGGGCGGTGCGGCTCATCGGACGACCTCGTCTCTGTCGGCTGCGCACGCCCGGGTCGGCGTGCCCCGACATCGTGAGGTCGGGCGCCGCCGTCGAGCAGTGCCTGAACCGATTAAGCGAGGCGCACCCGCCGAGCACGAGCCTGCCCGCGCACGAGAACGGGGTCGGTGTCGTCCTCGCGCGGAGAACGACACCGACCCCGTGGTCGGCGGTGGGCCGGTCAGTCCTCGGAGGACGACGGCTTCTGGAGGCCGGCCGAGATGAGCTCCATGACCGACGAGTCGGCGAGGGTCGTCGCGTCGCCGACGGTGCGGTTCTCCGCGACGTCGCGCAGCAGACGGCGCATGATCTTGCCGGACCGGGTCTTGGGCAGCTCCGGCACGACGAGGATGCGCTTGGGCTTGGCGATCGGGCCGATCTCCTTCGCCACGTGGTTGCGCAGCTCGGTCTGCACGGCGGCCGCCCCGTCGGCGTCCGCGGCCCGGGCCGCGTGCTCGCCGCGCAGGATGACGAACGCGACGACGGCCTGGCCCGTGAGGTCGTCGCTCGCGCCGACGACCGCGGCCTCCGCGACGATCTCGTTCGACACCAGCGCCGACTCGATCTCCGTGGTCGAGAGGCGGTGGCCCGAGACGTTCATGACGTCGTCGACGCGCCCGAGGAGCCAGATGTCGCCGTCCTCGTCCTTCTTGGCGCCGTCGCCCGCGAAGTAGATCCCCGGGAAGCGCGACCAGTACGTGTCCTTGAAGCGCTCGAGGTCGCCCCAGATGCCGCGCAGCATGGACGGCCACGGCTCGGACAGGACGAGGTACCCGCCGCCGCCGTTCGGCACGGAGTGCGCCTCGTCGTCGACGACGTCCGCGACGATGCCCGGGAGCGGCACCTGGGCGGAGCCCGGCTTGGCGGCCGTGACGCCCGGCAGGGGCGAGATCATGATCGCGCCCGTCTCGGTCTGCCACCACGTGTCGACGATCGGGGTGCGGTCGCCACCGATGACGCGGCGGTACCACATCCAGGCCTCGGGGTTGATGGGCTCGCCCACCGAACCGAGCACGCGCAGCGACGACAGGTCGAACTTCGCCGGGATCTCCTCGCCCCACTTCATGCACGCGCGGATCGCGGTAGGCGCGGTGTAGAGGATCGAGACCTTGTACTTCTCGACGATCTCCCACCAGCGGCCCTGGTGCGGGGAGTCCGGGGTGCCCTCGTAGATGACCTGCGTCGCGCCGTTGAGCAGCGGGCCGTAGACGACGTACGAGTGGCCCGTGACCCAGCCGATGTCGGCCGTGCACCAGTAGACGTCGCTCTCGGCCTTGAGGTCGAAGACGTTGCGGTGCGTGTACGCGGCCTGGGTGAGGTACCCGCCGGTCGTGTGAAGGATGCCCTTGGGCTTCCCGGTCGTCCCGGACGTGTAGAGGATGAACAGCGGGTGCTCGGCCTCGACCCACACCGGCGTGTGCGTCGTGTCGGCCGACTCGAGCGCCTCGTGCCACCACACGTCGCGGCCGTCCGTCCAGGCCGTGTCCTGGCCCGTGCGACGCACGACGAGCACGTGCTCGACCGTGGTCGGGTCCGCGCCCTCCTTGGGCGCGAGCGCCTCGTCGACCGCGGGCTTGAGGGCCGAGGCCGTGCCGCGGCGGTACCCGCCGTCGGCCGTGATGACGAGCTTCGCCTCGGCGTCGGCGATGCGGCTGCGCAGCGCGTCGGCCGAGAACCCGCCGAACACGACGGAGTGCGGCGCGCCGATCCGGGCGCACGCGAGCATCGCGACGACGGCCTCGACGACCATCGGCAGGTAGATGACGACGCGGTCGCCGGTCTCGACGCCGAGCGCCGCGAGGGCGTTGGCCGCGCGCGACACGTCGCGCTGGAGCTCCGCGTACGTCACCGTGCGCGTGTCGCCCGGCTCGCCCTCGAAGTGGATCGCGACCCGGTCGCCCAGGCCCGCCTCGACGTGGCGGTCCACCGCGTTGTACGCGGCGTTGAGCGTGCCGTCCGCGAACCACCGCGCGACGGGGGCCTGTGACCAGTCGAGCGTCTCGGTGAAGGGCGTGCGCCACGTGACGAGGTCGTTCGCCTGCCGCGCCCAGAACGCGAGCCGGTCGGCCCGCGCCTCCTCGTAGAGCTCGGGCGTCGCGTTCGCCTGCGCGGCGAACTCCGGGCTCGGCGGGAAGCTCCGGGTCTCGTGGAGGAGGTTCTCCAACCCGGGCTGGGCAGTGGTGGACTCGTTCTCTGGCACGCTGACCTCCGGTGCGCATCGACTCTGGTGCGGTCCGCCGGCGCGCGACGCGTCGCGCCCGGGGAGGCGGGTCCCTGTAGGGCCTCGTCGCGGGCGAGTCTAGACCTCGCGGGTGACGGGGGTCACCGCGTCCATGATTCGGGCGCTCTCCTAGCAAACCCCGTCCGTCGGCGCCTCCGGTCGCCGTCAGCCAGGGGTGTTGACATCCTGGGGTGTCGCGCCGGACGGGGAGGGGGAGCGCCAGTGGGCCACGGCACCTTCGTCCACCAGGACGCGCTCGCGGCGGTCACGGGATGGCTGCGCGCCGGCCACGACGTGGTCCTGCGAGGCGACGCCGGGTCGGGCAAGACCACCGTCCTGCGCGCGCTCGTCGGGCCGCTGCGGTCGTCGGGCACCGCGGTCGTCGAGCTGCCCGGCGCGGGGACGGGCGACGCCGTCCCCTTCGCGGCGTTCGCGACCCATCCCGTGCTGCGGCCCCGTGGCTCGGGCCGCGGCGGGGCGGTCGACGCGGCCACGGTGCTCTCCGAGGCGCTGGGCTCCCGGTCCGCCGTCGTGCTCGTCGACGACGTCCACCTGCTCGACCGGGCGTCGCTCACGGTCGTGGCCGCCGCCGCCCGGCAGCGACCCGACCAGGTCCGCGTCGTCACGACCCTCCCGTCGGGGGCGCCCCTCGACGCGGGCGCGCCGCTCACGACCGGCGCCGTGCTCGAGCGCGTGGCACCGATCGGCGTCGACGCCACCGTCGCGCTCCTCGGCGACGTCCTCGGCGGCGCGGTCGAGGTCGGGCTGGCCGCCGCGGTCGCGGGCCGGTCGGGCGGGAACCCGCGGGTCGAGAGCCTCCTCGCGACCGCGGCTCTCGAGGCCGGCGTGGTCGGCCGGACCCGGGGTCGCTGGACCCAGACGGGCAGCCTGGAGACCCTGCCGGCCGAGCCCGTCGTCCAGGGCCTGCTGAGCCAGCTCCCCGCCGACCAGCTCGACGCGCTCGACGCGCTCGCCTGGTTCGGCCTCCTCGACCTCGACCACGCGCGCACCCTGCTCGGCGACGACGTCGTGCTCGCGCTCGACGCCGCGGGACGGATCGCGGTCGACGAGCGGTCGCGGACCCGCATGGTGGCCGTCCGACCCCCCGTCCTCGGGCACGCGCTGCGGCTGCGCCTGACGCCGGCCCGGCGGGCTCTGCTGCGCGAGCGCGCCGCAGAGCTGCTGGGCACGGGGGCCGCGTCCACCGAGCCGGGTCCGCGCGCGGCCGGTGCGGTCGGCACGGTCGAGGAGGACGCCGTCGTCCCCGAGGACCGGCCGGTCCACCAGCAGGTCGCGCTGATCTCGGAGTCGGTGCGCACGCGCGCGGCGCTGTGGTCTCGCGCCTGGTCGGAGCGTCGCGACGTCGCGAGCGCGCTGCCGCTCCTGCGGCTCTACCTCGTGGACGGGCTGGCGGTCGTGGACGCGGACGAGGTGTTCGCGGGCACGACGGCGGGGGAGGACGACGCGCCCGAGGAGGTCGGTGCGTACGTGCTGCTCCGCGGGCAGTGGGCCGCGCGCAGCGGCGGGACGATCCGCGGGGGCCTCCTGCACGACCCGGGGCCGTCCGGCCGCCTCGTCCTCCCCGGGCTGGGCGAGCCGTTCCTCGCGCACCTCGACCGGCTCTACGCGCGCGGTGCTGCCGACCGGTCGTCGGGAGCGGGCGACCCCGGCGGCACGGACCCGGACGTCGGCCTCGACGTCACGGACCTTGACGTCGCAGACCTCGACGTGGCCGACCTCGACCTCGCCGACGTCGACGACGAGCGGGACGTCCCCGAGGCACTGCGCGGCCTCGCGACGATCCTCCGGGTGCAGGGCGCGCTGGAGGCGGGTGCCCCGGACCGGGCCATGGAGCTGCTGGGTGCGTGGCAAGGATCGTCCCGGCAGCGGCCGTTCACCCACCAGCTCGATGCGCTGCGCGGCGACGCGCTGCTCCTCGCCGGCCAGGTGGACGACGCGGTCGCCTGGTCGCGCGGACGGCTCAGCGCCGCCTACGACGACCTCGCCCCGTTCGGCATCCGGCTCGCGTCGCGCGGGCTCGCGACGGCGTTCTTCCTGCGCGGCGACCACGACCGGGCTCTGCGTGCGCTGAGCGTCGTGCTGCGGCTCGGCCGGTGCGGGCCGGTGCAGAGCCCGTACGACGAGCGGGTCTTCGCGCTCGCGGCGGTCCTGCACGCGCGCGGGGGCCGGGACGGGCTGGCGCGCACCCTGCTCGACGAGCTGGAGAGCACGCCGCGTCCCTACGTCCCCGCGCTGGACTTCCTCCGGCCGTGGGCGCGGCTCGAGGTGGACGCGGCCGCAGGGCGCGAGCCCGACGGGGAGGCGCTGTGGGGCGCGGGCGAGGCGCTGTGGGCGCAGGGGAGGTTCGCCTCGGCCGCGTTCTGCTGGGCCCTGACGCCCCAGCGGCTCGGGGAGCGGCGGCTCGCCCGGCTGGAGGAGGCCTTCGCCGGCATGCGCGTCCCGCTCCTCGCGCCCGCCGTGCGCCTGCACCGGTACCTGGAGCACGGGACGAGCGGCGCGGTCCTCGAGGCGGCGGGCTCGCTGCGCGCCGGCGGCCCGCTGGCACAGGCGGCCGTGGACGTCGCGCAGAAGCGTGCCGCGCAGGAGGGGCGTGCGCCCCTCACCTCGGAGGAGGTCGCCGCGGTGGCGGGGGAGTGTCGCGCCCCGGGCCGGACGTCGGACGGGGCCGCCGGTCTCACCGCACGGGAGCGCGAGATCGTCGGCCTCGCGCGGGACGGGCTCATGAACCGCGAGATCGCCAGCCGTCTCTTCCTCTCGGTGCGCACGGTCGAGAACCACCTCTACCGCGCCATGCAGAAGCTCGGCGTCGCGGACAGGCGCGGCCTCATGGGTTGACGGTGCCGGGTGCGTCGGTGGCGACCGTCGCCCGGCGGCGCCACGCGCGCCACCACAGGCTGAGCGCCCACAGGAAGAAGGCGCCCGCGACGACGTAGACCGCGACGGACCGCTCGTCTCCGTTGACGGCCGAGTTGAGGTACCCGATCCAGGGGACCGCGTAGAGGACCCGACCGCGGACCTGGTAGTCCTGCACGGGTGCGTCCGCGGCGGCGTTCGCGTCGCCCTGCACGGTGAACGCCAGCCCGCCGTCGGGCCGGTGCGTGATGCTCGTGACGCGGTGCGTGATCGCAGTCGGGTCGTCCGGGTTCGGCAGGTAGGTGACGATCTGCCCGATGCGCACGTCCTCGGGCTCGACCGGGACGACGACGGCGAGCGACCCGACAGGAAGGCTCGGCTCCATCGAGCCGGACAGGATCGTCAGCGGGACGCCGCCCGCGAGCCGCGGGACGACGATCAGCAGGCCCGCGAGGAGCAGGACGAGAGCGAGCAGGCCGTACGTGGCGCCCGCCCACAGGCCGGAGAGCACGGGGTGTCGTCCGGGCCCGGCGGTCTCGGGCTCCGGGACGCTCTCCGGCGGCACGCCTCCCGTCGCGTCATGGGTGCTGATCTCGACCTCCTGAGGAGCTCGGCGGGGATCAGTGCTCGTGCTCACTCTGCCCGTTCCTCTGCCGGGACGGCGGTCGGACGTGCCGACGGGTCCGTGGCGAGCTCCCCCGCGGTGCCGCCACCGGTCTCGGTCTCGGGGTCGGGGTCGGCGGCGTCCTGGTCGGGCGTCGCGGACGCGTCCGACGCCGCGTCCGACGCCGCGTCCGCCGTCGCGTCGGCCGCGGTGTCGTCCCCCGGCGCGACCTCGGTCATGGCCCCTGACCCTGCCGCGTCCTGCGCATCGGGAGCGGGCGGTGCCGTACGGGCGGCGACCTGCACGACCCACGGTGGCTGCCAAGCCGCGTTCGCGACCCACGCCGGGTTCGCGCCCGTGTTGAAGTCCGTGCGGACGACGTCGGGGCGCACGGTCCAGCTCGACAGGTCCTGGTCGAAGCGCGCGGCGTCCTGGAACATCGACGTCACGTCCGTCGCGCTCGACAGGTCCCAGCCGGCGAGCGAGTGGTCGTACCGCGACCCGGCGAACATGAACGACATGTCCTGGACGTGGGAGACGTCCCAGACCGGGTCGTCGCCCCAGGCGCCGAGCGAGTAGTAGTCGAAGGCCGAGTTCTGGAACATGTGGGCGGTCGTCGTGACGGACGAGAGGTCCCAGGCGCGGACGTCACCGTGGAAGCTCGCCGTCTCGGCGAACATGAACGACAGGTCCGTGACGCTGCCGGTGTCCCAGGAGACGAGGTCCTGGTTGAACGCGTCCGCGTTCATGAACATGCGGCTCATGGTCGTGACGCTGCCCGTGCGGGACCAGCTCCCCAGGTTGCCGTTGAAGTTGACGGCTCCCTCGAACATCGACGACATGTCCGTGACGCTGCTCGTGTCCCACGCGGTGATGTCGCCGTGGAACGTCCGTGCGCCGTCGAACATGTGCGCCATCGTGGTGACCTTCGAGACGTCCCAGCGCCTCCCGACGGTGTTGAGGTTCTGGTTCAGCGCCGTGGCGCCCTGGAACATCGCCGACATGTCGGTGACGCTCGACGTGTCCCAGCGCGACAGGTCCTGGTTGAACGAGGTGGCGCCCCGGAACATCGCCGACATGTCGGTGACGCTCGACGTGTCCCAGTTCTCCAGCCGACGGTTGAACGCCGTGGCGCCGTCGAACATGTGCGCCATGCTCGTGACGCTCGAGACGTCCCAGAACTGGATGAAGGCACCCTCCGACCACGAGGCTCCCTCGTAGGCCGTGGCGTTCTGGAACATGCCCTCCATGGTCGACACGCGAGCCGTGCTCGAGAAGCTGATCGGCCCGCGGAACGAGCGGGTGTTCGCGAACATGAACGACATGTCGGTGACGTTGGAGGTGTCCCAGGTGGGCTGGTACTGCTTGTAGTTCGTGGCGCCGTCGAACATGTGGGCCATGGTCGTGACGCGCGAGGAGTCCCAGCCCGTCAGCTCGAACGACTGCGAGCCCAGGGGGTTGCCCGAGCCGGCGTTCTGGAAGGCGTACGCGGTGTCCGTCAGCGTGTCCGGGAGCTCCGTGATGTTCTGCAGGTGGACGGCGTCCTTGAAGGCGTGCCGGGCAGAGGTCGAGCCGTAGGCCTCGGACCAGCCGGAGACGTGGGTCAGGGCGCCGATCAGGCTCGCGTCCTGATCGGGCGAACCGAGAGCGTCGAACGCGCCAGTGACGCGGACGTTCGGGTTGGTCTGGCGGTCCCCGAAGTCCATCGCGTTCAGGCCGTCGACGGCCGTCGTCGTCCGTTCGGTGCCGCCCTCCCAGAAGCCCCAGGCGATCGTGGTGCCGGGGGCCGGGTCGTCGAGGTAGAAGCCCAGGACGCCGTCGTCGTCGAGCGCGAGGGAGTAGATGAGGGTGAGGGTGGAACCGCCCGGCGCCGGGGCGCGTCCGGTGGTGAGCGTGCCGGCGTCGAGCGACGCCGTGTCCGTCCAGGCGTGCCCGTTCGTCAGCGTCACGACGAGGTCGGTGAGGTCGATCGTCTGCGTCCCCGACGGCAGCGCCGCGTCCGCGGTGACCGTGAGGACGAGGGTCACGGACTGGTGCCCCTCGGCGTCGGAGTCCGCGCCGAGCACGGGGGTGGGGTCGGACGAGACGGCGACGGCCACGTGGTCCGCGACCGCGGCCGGGACCTGCGCGCCGGCGAGAGCGAACGTGGCCCGGAGGTTGTCCCCGACGGCGGTGACGGGGACCCCCGCGACGGCATAGGTGAGCGTGGTGCCCGCGGTGAGCCGGTCGGTCGCCGGGTCGAACGCCGACCCGTCCCTCGTCCAGGTGCCGCGGGGGAGGACGTCCTGGTCGAGGCCGAGGCTGCCGGTGGTCACCGTCGACGTGCCGAGGGGTGCGGCGTCGTTCCACGCCGCGTAGGCCCCCGCGGCGGGGAGCATGAGCACCAGCGCGACGGCCGCGACCGCGGCGATCAGCGCCGCGCGCACGGGGCTCGTGGAGCGGGCCTTGCGGTGCATGGTGGCTCCCGTCTGAGGTACGGGTCGGTCGGCGTCCGACCTTCGGTGTGGCGGGGGAGCGCCACGGGCGGGGCAGGAGGGGGCGCTACCGCCCCGCCCGTGGGGATCGTGGGGTCAGGAGTTGAGGCGCTGCTGGAGGTCGACGTTGACCTTGGTCAGGTCGACCGTCGCGCCCTGCGACGCCTCGCTGCCCTCGTCGAAGGAGAGCGTGACCGTGGCGGTGAGGTCGTAGACCGTCCCGGCGTTCGAGCCCGTGAGCTCCAGAGTCTCGCCCGAGGCCGTGCCGTCGGACAGGAGGACGGTCGCGTCCACGCCCTCGGGCAGGTTCGCGGTGGTGCTGTCGAGCGTCGCGTCGACCAGGAGGTTCTCGCCGGTGGCGGTGACCTCGACGGTCGTCGTGCCCTCGAGGATGTCGCCGGGCACCATGCGGAACGCCGCGATGTCGGCGATCGCGTTGCCGGCACCTGGGGTGACGTCCTGCCAGCTGGTGGTTCCGCTGAAGTCGGCGGTCAGCGTCCCGGTCTCGGTGGCTGCGCCACTGATCGCGCCGCTCTGGTTCCACAGCGCGAACGTGCCCGCGCCGCCGAGGAGGACGGCGATGCCGGCAGCGGCGGCGACCGTGCCCTTGACGGCCCCGTGGTTCTTCTTCGTGGTGGTGGTGGTCATGGTGCTCGGTCCCCTCCTGGTGCTCGGACCCGCACCGTGCGCGCCCGTCTTCCAGCAGGATCTGGTCGCGCGGGCGTGCACGGGGGTGCGCGGAGGGGACTGAGTAGGTAGCGCCAGCGCGCCCACCAGCGGTGTTACGAATGCCCGAGGCAACTTTGAGGGTGTGCGGGGCGGGGACTGAGGCGTCCCGGCCCGGCGCCCAGCCCGGGCGCCGGGACCGCCGGGGCGAGGCCCGCCGTCGGGCAGACGACGGGGCGCGCGTCAGGTCAGCCGCGCGCCCGGCGCTGGCGCACGGCCTCGTACAGCACGACCGTGGTCGCGCTCGCGGCGTTGAGCGAGCTCGCGGTGCCGAGCATGGGGATGCTCACCATGACGTCGCAGGCCTCGCGCCAGCCCGCGCTGAGCCCGGTCGTCTCGTTGCCGGTGAGCACGAGCGTCGGCCCGGTGAGGTCGTGCTCGGCGAGCTCGACGTCGCCGTGCTCGTCCGTCCCGAGCAGGGTCAGCGGGATCCCGGCGGAGCGCTGCGCGGAGACCCAGTCGAGGACGTCGCGCCCGGCGGGGACGCGGACCGTGGGCACGGAGAAGATCGAGCCGGTGCTGGCGCGCACGGCGCGCGGGTCGTACGGGTCCGCGGCGTGCCCCGCGACGATCAGCCCACCGCCCCCGAACGCGTCGAGCGACCGCGCGACCGTCCCGACGTTCCCGGGGCTCGTGGGCCGGTCGAGCACGACGCCGAGGAACGCGGCGCCGTCCCTCGGAGCGCGGCCGTCCGCGGCGATCCGCCCCAGGTCGTCGGGTGGTGTCGCGACGATCGCGAGCAGCTCGGGCGCGTCGTCCTCCTTGCCGCCGAGCTCGCGCATCAGCTCCGACGACACGGCGAACCGCTGGGTGCGCACCCGGTCGAGCATCGCGTGCGCCCAGCTCGACAGCGACCGGTCCGCGTCCACGAGCCACGTCCGCACGGTCCAGCCGGACTCGACGGCGAGCGTGATCGGGCGCACCCCCTGGACGACCATCTCTCCCGCGCGGTGCCGCTTGGTGCGGTTGCCGAGCAGCGCCTCCCACTGCTGGAACGCGGCGTTGCGGGTGGTGACGCGCTGCACGGTCAGGCCTCCGGGGTGGTGGTCGAGGTCGGCGAGACCGACGTGGGCGCCGTCGCGGGCGCGACGCGCGGGAGCCCGCCGGTGAGCGCGGCGGGCTCGGCCTCGTCGGCGGCACGCGCGGCCCGCTCGACGGCGGCGGCGACGAGCGTCGTCACCTCGGGGTTGAACACGCTCGGGATGATGTAGGTCGGGTTGAGCTGGTCCTCGTGGATCGCGGACGCGAGGGCGCGGGCCGCGGCGAGCAGCATCCCGTCGGTGATGCGGTGCGACTGCGCGTCGAGGAGGCCGCGGAACACGCCGGGGAACGCGAGGACGTTGTTGATCTGGTTCGCGAAGTCGGAGCGCCCGGTGCCGACGATCGCCGCGTGCCGCGCCGCCTCGACCGGGTCGACCTCGGGGCGCGGGTTCGCCATCGCGAAGACGATCGCGCCGGGCGCCATGCGCGCGACGTCGTCGCCCGTGAGGACGTCCGGGGCGGAGACGCCGATGAACACGTCCGCGTCCACGACGGCCTCGCGCAGCGTCCCGGTGACGCGCCGGGGGTTCGTGCTGGCCGCCGTCCACGCGAGCGCGGGGGACAGTCCCGGGCGGTCGGGGTGGACGACGCCCTCGATGTCCGCGACGACGACGTCGTGGGCTCCCGCCGCGAGGAGCAGCTTGAGCACCGCCGTGCCCGCGGCGCCGGCCCCGGACAGCACGATGCGCACGTCCGGCAGGTCCTTGCCCACGACCTTTAGCGCGTTCGTCAGCGCCGCGAGCGCGACGATCGCCGTGCCGTGCTGGTCGTCGTGGAACACCGGGATGTCCAGCTCGGCGCGCAGGCGGGCCTCGATCTCGAAGCAGCGCGGTGCGGAGATGTCCTCGAGGTTGATGCCCGCGAACACCGGCGCGATGGCCTTGACGGTCCGCACGATCTCCTCGACGTCGGTCGTGTCGAGCGCGATCGGGAACGCGTCGATGTCCGCGAACCGCTTGAACAACGCGGCCTTGCCCTCCATGACCGGCAGCGAGGCGAGGGGGCCGATGTCGCCCAGGCCGAGCACGGCCGAGCCGTCGGTGACCACCGCGATGGTGTTGCGTTTGATCGTGAGCCGGCGCGCGTCGTCGGGCTTGGCCGCGATGGCCTCGCACACGCGCGCCACGCCGGGCGTGTAGATCATCGACAGGTCGTCGCGGTTGCGGATCGGCACCTTGGACTCGATCTTCAGCTTGCCCCCCAGGTGGAGCAGGAACGTGCGGTCCGAGACGCGGTCGACCACGACGCCCGGCAGCGCGCGCAGCGCGTCGACGATCTGCCCGGCGTGCTCCTCGCCGCGCGTCGCGACCGTGACGTCGACCGTGATGCGCTCGTGCCCCGACGCCGTGACGTCGAGCGCGGAGACGATCCCGCCCGTGTGCTCGATCGCCGTCGTCAGCTCGCTCACGGCGGTGGGGCGCGCCTCGACCTGGAGGCGGACGGTGATGGAGGAGGAGACACTCGGCGCTGACGTCATGGGCTCCAGTATCGCGCGGCGACCACGCGCCCGGCACGACGACGGCGCCCCCTCAGGAGCGCCGTCCCGCCAGCATCGCGGCGGCTATCAGGCGTGCAACCGTGTCCGCTGCAACGGCGCGAGGTGGCCGTCGTGGCCGGGTCTCGTCCGGTCAGCGAGTCCCTACGTGGACTTCCTGCGCGTGGGTACCGCCGAGATGCTGTTGTCCCTCCATCACAGCCCGGGCGGTCGGCGAGCGCAACCGCTCCGCGGGGACTTCCACACCGTGTTCTACGGGCGTTCGAACAGCTCGGAGCGGTTGGTCCGGGAGGTCCGGATCGGGCCCTTCGGCGGGCGGTGGGAGCCGTCACGTGACGTCGGCCGGCCTGCCGTCTCAGTCGCGACGGCGACGGCGCAGCGCGCGCCACACGACCCACGCGACCACGCCGAGCGCGACGACTCCCGCCGCGGCGAGGGCCGGCGTCGACCCGGCGAGGTGCGACCGCAGGGCGACGGGCTTCGAGAACGTCAGGGCGCCCCAGCCGTGCTCGGCGGCGAGCCGGCGCAGCGTCCGGTCGGGGTTGACGACGAACGCGTGCCCGACGGCGCCCAGCATGGGGGCGTCGGTCACGGAGTCGGAGTAGGCGTAGCTCGCCTCCAGGTCGTACCCCTCGCGCTCGGCGAGCTCGCGGAGCGCGACGGCCTTGTTCTCGCCGTACGCGTAGAAGTCGATCGCGCCCGTGTACCGGCCGTCCTCGACGGCCATGCGCGACGAGATCGCGTGGTCGGCGCCCAGCACCGCCGCGATGGGCTCGACGACCTCGCTCCCGGAGGCGGACACGATGACGACGTCGTGCCCGTGCTCGTGGTGGGACTCGATGAGCTCGACCGCCTCCGCGTAGACGACGGGGTCGATGTGCTCGTGCAGCGTCTCCTCGACGATGCGCGACACCGTGGCCACGTCCCAGCCGGTCACGAGGCTCGACAGGTGCGCGCGCATGCGCTCGGTCTGGTCCGCGTCGGCCCCGCCCACCATGAAGAGGAAGTGCGCATAGGCGCTGCGCAGCACGTCCCCGCGGTTGATGAGCCCGCCGGCGAAGAACGGCCGGGAGAACGCCGCGGCCGACGACGTCGCGATGATCGTCTTGTCCAGGTCGAAGAACGCGGCGACCCGGCCGGCGCGCGGCGGGTCAGTCGGGTCCGGGAGCGGGGTCACGGTCGCGAGCCTAGCCGCGGAACGTGGCCGTCCACAGGAGCGCTCGCCGGGGTGCCCGTCCACAGGCCGCGCGTGCGGCCCGACGACGCCCCGCCGGTCAGGGCAAGGTTTGGCGCCGGTCGACGGGGCAGCGGGGGAGGACTCGATGGGCGGAGCGGTCGTAGCGGTGGTGGGAGCGCGCGGCGGGGCGGGGGCGAGCGTCGTCGCGGCCTCGCTCGCCCGCGCGGTGGCACGACGTCGCGCACCCACCTGCCTGGTCGACCTCGCCGTCGTGGGCGGTGGGCTCGACGTGCTCCTCGGGATCGAGCAGGACCCGGGGGTGCGCTGGCCGGACCTGGCCGACGCGCGCGGCCGGCTCGACGGCGAGGACCTCCTCGCACGCCTGCCGCGGTGGGGCACGGTCCCGGTCGTCAGCACCGAGCGCGGCGGCGGACCGGAGGCCGCGGCGCTCGCGGACGTCGTCGCGGGGCTCGCCGAGGTCACGTCCGGCCGGTCGGGGGTGCTCGTGCTCGACGTCGACCGTGCCGCGATCGGACCGGGCGCGGCCGGTGCGGGGCTTCTCGGGGCGTGCGACGAGGTGCTGGTCGTGACCCCGCTCGACGTGGTCGGCGTCGCGGGCGCCGCGGCGGTGCGCGACCGGGTTCCCGGTCCGGCGGCGCTCGTCCTGCGCCGGCCGGCTCCGGGGCGGTTGTCCGGCGGCGAGGTCGCGGACGCCGTCGGGCTCGAGGTCGCCGCGACGGTCGGCTGGGACCGGGCTCTCGCCGGGGCGATCGAGCGCGGCCAGGGTCCGTGCGTCGGCCGGGGGCCGGTCGTGCGCGCTGGTCGGGACCTCGCGGCGCGGTACGCGCGGAGCGACCGGTGAGCGGGCGCGACGCGGTCCCGGGGCGGACCGAGCGGGGGCGTGGCCCGCTGTTCGACGGCGTGCGGGACCGCCTCGTGCGGGCCCGCACGCCGTCGAACAGCGGGCCACGCCCCCGCTCGGTCCGCCCCGGGACCGCGTCGCGCCCGCTCACCGGTCGCTCCGC